>JAUXGM010000048.1 GCA_030622125.1 bacterium
TAAAATATTTGAAAAAGGTCTGAATATTTGTTATTATATCTTTATGAAAGATATTTACAGTATTGACGCTTATGCTTATGATCTGCCGAATGGAATGATTGCCGGATATCCGACGGAAAAAAGGGAGAATTCAAATTTGCTTGTTTTAAATAAAGAAAACGGAAATATAGAGACAAAACAATTTTTTGACATTGTAGATTTTTTTCAAAAGGGGGATCTTTTGCTTTTAAACAATACAAAGGTCTTTCCAGCCCGCTTTTACGGAAAAAAAAGAGAGACAAACGCAAAGATAGAGTTACTTGTCCTTGATTATTCAAAAGAAAATGATCTCTGGACAGCTCTTTCAAGACCATTTAAAAGATTGAAAGAAAATTCCATTATCGATATTGGAGAAGATTTCTATTGTGAGGTTATAAAATTACTTGGTGAAGGTAAGGTAAAAATAAGATTTAACGATCAAAATAATTTTTTTAGATTTGCAAAAAAATACGGGCATATTCCTCTTCCGCCGTACCTAAAAAGAAATGATGAAGAAAGCGATAGATCACGGTATCAAACGGTTTATGCAAAGGTTAAAGGTGCAGTTGCAGCTCCAACCGCCGGTCTTCATTTTACCGATGAGCTTTTATCAAGATTGAAGGATAAAGGTGTCAATATTGCCTATATTACATTACATACAGGATATGGAACATTTGCTCCAATGAATGTTAATGATATTAGGGATTTCAAGATACACTCCGAATATTTTGAGATAGAACCAAAGGTAGTAAATGATATTTGGGAAACAAAGGAGAACGGCGGACAAATATTTTCCGTCGGAACAACAACAACAAGGGCGATTGAGTATGCCGTTAAAAATAAAAGAATACGATCAAAAGGAATGTGCGATCTCTATATCTACCCCGGTTATAAGTTCAAGGTAGTTGATCATCTTATAACAAATTTTCACCTTCCGAAAACCTCTTTACTGGTTCTTGTATCTGCGTTTGCAGGATATGATAATATAATGAAAGGTTACAAATATGCTATTGAAAATGATTTTAGATTTTATAGTTATGGCGATGCAATGCTTATAATTTAACCGGTATATATGGATATATGTGAGATATTTACCTCAATTCAAGGAGAAGGTCCCAACATCGGAAAGCCTACATTATTCATAAGATTGTCCGGTTGTAATTTAAATTGCCCTTACTGTGATACAAAATATTGCTTTACCGAATCAAAAAGAATAGAAAAGAAAAAAATAATTGATATTATAAAAAATTCAGACAAAATGATCTGTTTTACAGGCGGAGAACCACTTCTGCAAAAAAATGAGGTGTATGAAATTGTTACTTTTTTTTCAAAAAAAGAATTTGAGATCCAGACAAATGGAACAATAGCAATTAATAATAAACTAAAGAATGTGATTTGGGCAATTGATATCAAAACGCCTTCATCAAAGGGATTTTTCAATAAAGATAATCTTAAACTGTTATCCGAAAATGACTGGGTAAATTTTGTTATTGCAGATGATAGCGATCTTGACTGGGTTTATCTATTTTTGAGTGAAAATAAATTAAATACAGACAAGATTTATCTTACACCTGCTTATAGGGCAATGAACTATAGCGATCTTGCCGAAAAAATAGTTGATTGTAAGATAAAAAATGTACGGTTGGGAATTCAGATACATAAATTAATCTGGGGCGAGGAGAGAAAAAGATGAAAAAAGCGGTGATTGTAGTTTCCGGTGGAATGGATTCCGCAGTGATAACGGGGACCGCAAAAAAAGAAGCTTATGAACTTTATCTATTGCATCTAAATTATGGGCAATTAACTGAAAAAAGAGAGCAGAAAGCTTTTTATGATATTTCAAAATTTTATAATGCGAAGGAAACAAAGGTTATAGATACAAGATTTTTAAGAGATATCGGAGGAAGCTCACTCGTTGGAGATGGAGCTATTCCTGAAAGTAAATCCATTGTTAATATAACAAAAAGAACCGATAATGATATTCCATCGACTTATGTTCCTTTTAGAAATGGAATAATTATCAGTTTCGCTGTGGCTTGGGCAGAAAAAATATCGGCAGAGAAGGTATTTATCGGTGTAATTGAGGCTGATTCATCCGGCTATCCCGACTGTAGAAATGGATTTTATCGACATCTTAATGAAGCACTTTCAATAGGCACAAAAAATAAAATAATAATTGAAACCCCTTTGATCCATAAAACAAAAGCGGATATCGTTAGATTGGGAACGAAGTTAAATGTTCCATTTGAACTTACATGGTCATGCTATCAGAATGAGGATATTCCATGCGGAAAATGTGAATCCTGTTTGTTAAGAATGAGAGGATTTAAACAAGCGGGGATCAAAGATCCGTTGAATAAAAAAGATTCCCTGTAAAAAATAATATGGATATAAAAATTGAAAAAATAATTCGCAGCAAAAGAAGAACAATTGCATTACAGCTAACGGAAAATGCCGCCCTGATAGTTAGAGCACCATTTAATGTGAGTGAGGATGCTATTTATAAAGTTATATCAAAACATGAAAATTGGATCGAGAAAAAGAAAGAAAAGATACTTTTATGGAATTCCAGGATAATAAAAAAAGAATTCGTTAACGGTGAACATTTTTTATATCTCGGCGATTATTACAATTTGACTATTGTTGATGACCCGAAATTTGCCCTGAAATTTGAAAATGGTTTTTATCTTTCAAGAAAATACCTGCCGTATGCAAAAGAAGTATTCATTATTTGGTACAAATATAAAGCATTGGAAAAGATCACTGAAAGAGTTGAATTGTATGCAAAAGAAAATGGATTTAAATATAATAAAATCGGCATCACAAATGCTCAAAAACGATGGGGTTCATGTTCTTCGACCGGAAATCTCAATTTTACCTATCGTTTGATAATGGCACCATTAAAAGTTATCGATTCCGTTGTTGTTCATGAGTTGGTTCATTTAATAGAAAAAAATCATTCTCAGGCATTTTGGGGGAAAGTGAATATAATAATGCCTGACAATAAAAGATACAATGATTGGCTTAAAAAAAATGGTTATACATTACAGGTTTAATGCCTTGTTTTCTCTTCACTCACGCACAAGAAAAAGAGTTTTAATATAGTCATTCAACAATCTTGTAATAAGAAAATTTTCCCTGACAATACTTTTACCATTTTTGCCTAATTCCTTACCAAGGTCTGGATGTCTTAATATTTCTATAATTCTATCTGCAAAACCTGAATAGTCCATAGGATCAAGTAGAAAACCATTTTTGCCATCTTTTATTTGGAGGGGGATTCCGCCAATATTTGAAGCTACAACCGGCTTTTCTTTCCATAATGCCTCTGTTACCGTTAAACCAAATCCCTCCCTGATTGATTTTTGAATGATCACATCTGAAACATTTTGTAGGATATTAACAAGTATATTGTTTTCAGCCGTTAAAAAAATAATATCTCCGTTTTCGAGTAATTTTTTTTCCTGTTTTACAAGTCTTTCATATATCAAAATCCCTTCCGGGTCATCTGTTGCCATACTACCGCAAAGTATCAACCTACAATCAATTTTTTCCCTTACCTTCTTAAATATTTTTATTACACCGGCTGGATCCTTCCATTTATCAAACCTTGAGATTTGGGTAATTATCGGTTTATCCGTTTTGATCTTAAATTTCTTTATGACTTTCTTTATTGTAGAATAAGGAAGATTAATATTCTTTGGTGACAATGGATCAATCGCCGGAAGCATAACCTTTTGTTCTATGGGCAGATCCTTTTTTAGATAATTTTCGTTTGAGACAATAAGCATATTATATCGTATTATGAATCTTTTAAAGTATTCCCATAAAAGATCATTCGGCTTTGAAAATTCTATATGAAATCTTAATAACCAGGGCTGTTGTTTAGAATAAAAATTGATAAGGGGTAGTGGCTGTGGATCATGAATTATTACATAATCATGATCGATGTGGGTAAAGACAGCAAAATTTTCATTTGTCTGACGATAGATACTTTTTTTCATTTCAGTAAGATTAATAGTGTCTCCTTGAAGAGCATTGTGAAACTTTTTTGTAATCGTGAAAAAATCCGGAGTTCCATGCAGAACCCGCCAGCCCGTATGGACTCCCACATCATTCATCAATGGCACAAATGAAGAAAGCATCTCGGCAACCCCACCACCCTGTGCAGTTGAGTTAATATGGAGAATATGTATTCCCTGAAGTTTTTGTGCATTTTTATATATCTCAGCAACCTTATTGATACCAATAATGTCAAGATAATTCTCAATTTTTTTGCGCATAATAATTACCTCGTTTGTGTTCCAACTTTTTTTTTCATAAAAATTCCTCTAATAATTCTCTTACATTTAAGTATGAGCTTACCCTGAATCTTGCCTTTGTATCTTCGGTACCAACTTTTATTGAATATCCGTTTTGAGATACAACTTCAAAGAGATCTTCATCCGTTTTATCGTCTCCTATCGCTAATATAAAATCCCAATTGTTTCTTGAAATAATAAAAGAAGCCGTTTTTCCTTTATTAATGTTCTTATTCTTTATCTCAATTATTTTGTTGCCTTCAAAAATTCCAAGATCAAGATCAGAAGCTAAATCCCGAACTATATCCATAAGCTCATTTTTTCTTACAGCAGCAAGTTCGCTATCTACATTTCTAAAATGCCATACCAATGAATACTCCTTTTCTTCTAAAAATGAACCGGGTGTTCTAATTACTTGAAAATTAATCAATGGCGTAATCCTTTTTTTC
Organism: bacterium; assembly: GCA_030622125.1. Lineage (GTDB taxonomy): Bacteria > AUK180 > AUK180 > AUK180 > AUK180 > JAUXGM01. The sequence continues at coordinate 4,769 of JAUXGM010000048.1, forward strand.
CATTTATTTGTCAATCTTGTTATGAGTTTCCAATCACCATCCATCTTTATCCATACTCCATGTTCTGCAATCAATCCCACTTCCACCCCTTTAAACCATTTATCTAAGGTTTTCCTATCTCTGCCACTTACCAAAACAACTTTATTCCTTTCGTCTCTCAGGATGGATTTAATTAAAGAAAGAAGTTTTTTATCCGGCTTTGCTTTTTGTGGATCTTTGGAAAAAGGAACAAGGGTACCATCATAATCTAATAGAAGTAATCTCCTTTTACTCTCGTGGAAATCACTGACCAAATTCTCTTTTTCTTCCGAGGTCAAAAGATTTACAATCCTTTTTTCTTCAATAGAATTTAATTTTTCTATAAATAAATTTGCCCATTTTTTAATAGTTAAATTCTTCAAGATGTATTGCATCTTTGATAATCTTTCTTTTTGTTCTTTTTTGGACATAGTAAGTGCTTTTTTTATGGCATCACAAACCTCATATTTATTATTTGGATTAACGATCAATGCATCTCCCAGTTCATTTGCAGCACCGGCTGTTTCACTTAAAATTAGAACCCCATTCTCTCCGTTTTTTGCTGCCACAAACTCTTTCGCAATAAGATTCATACCATCTCTAATCGGGGTTACAATGGCAATATCAGCGGCACTATAGAGAGCAACCAACTTGGAAAAAGAGATGGCTTTATAAAGATACCAAATAGGTACCCAACCAAGTGTGCCGTATTTCCCGTTTATCTTTCCTACAAGTTGGTCAACTCTAACTTTAAGATTTGCATATGTCTTGACTTTTACTCTTGAAGGAACCTCTACCATTATTACCGTCACTTTTTCTTTATACTCGGGGTAAATTTCCAAAAAGAGCTCAAATGCTTCCAACCTTTTTATGATCCCTTTTGTGTAATCTAATCGATCAACCGAAATGATTATCTTTCTACCTTTTGCTTCTTTTTTTATGGATTGTTTTTCCTTATAAACCAATTTTAAATGGGATGTTTTATTGAATTTTTTATAATCAATTCCCATTGGGAAAGCATCTGCCTTTATATCTCTGTTTTTATAATTGATCTGAGTAAATGAACTTTCATATCCCAATATGCGTAAAACACTACTTAAAAAATGCCTTACATAATCATAAGTATGAAATCCTATAAGATCAGATCCAAGGAGTCCTTCAAGCAATTCTCTTCGCCATGGAAGTAATCTGAATATTTCAAACGAAGGAAATGGAATATGGAGAAAAAAACCTATTTTAATATTGGGTAATTTTTCCCTAATAAAATTAGGGAGAAGCATTAGATGGTAATCGTGAATCCAGATGGAATCATTCTCTTCAATATTTTTCAATATAATCCGTGCAAATTTTTTATTTACCAATTTATAATAATCCCAAAACTTTTGGTTATATATGACATATTGAGGAAAATAGTGAAAGAGCGGCCAGAGAGTATTATTGCTAAAACCGGAATAATAATTACTAATATCGGACTCTGAGAGAAATATCGGAATAGATCGATATTCTTCAAAAAGAAACTTTTTTATATTACTTTTTTCATTTTTGTCATCTGTTATAATTCCCGGCCAACCTATCCACAGGCAATTATTATTTTTGTAAAAAGAGGAAAGCCCCGTAGCAAGTCCGCCGCCACTGTTTTTATATTTAATACCGGCTCTTCCTCTTGTTACTGTTACGGGTAATCTGTTTGAAACGAGAATAATCCTTTTCATCAACTATATTATACCACAAAATTCAAAAAGTATCAACTATTAATTTGACATTTGAAGAAAAAGGTAATAAGAGAATAAGGGAATAAGTAAAACAATATTAAATTCCATTCCAAACAAAGGAGGGACATACCTCATCAAACTGATTTTTTTTGTTGAGGTGTGTCCCGGATTCTTCCTTAGATAACGATATACCTCCCGAAAACAATATAGACAAAGGAAATAGAATTACTGTGTCCCGGACTCTTCCTTAGATAACGATAGACCACCCGAAAACGATAAACAATGTTTCACATGAAACATTTTAGTTTTCTACTGTTATTCCAAAGTCAAAATGTTAAGTTTTTATTCCTCTAAAAAAAATATTGTAAATGTCTTTTTGAACGACATTTGAAGATTTAGTAAATAGGAGTTGCGTTCCGATAGGAAAAATTACAATTTGTTTGAACGAAGTGAGTTATTGAATTTTAGCAACGGATATTTATGGTCAAATATTTTTGAAAATCTGAAACGGAGGCAAAAAGATATTGCAATAATTTAAAAATAATTTAGAAAACCTTAACATTTTCACGTAGTAAAATCTCTTAACATTTTCATTTAGTAACAATAATTTTAGTTTTCTACTTGAAAAAAAATGATTTTTTTAGTAAATTATATTTATGAAAAAATATATACTAATTTTATTTGTTTTGTTCCCGTTTTTGATCTTTGGTGGAAATGCTATTTGGCATTGGCATAAGAATATTGTTTTTAATCCTGATGACCTTGAAACCCTTGCAAGATCAAATTTTACTGAGATATTTGTTAATTCCGGTTCATTTTATCTCTTTTCAACCGATCATAAAAAAGTTCCTGAATTTTCAGGATTAGAGTTTGATGACAATTTTTATTATGTTAAAGACATTCTCAATAATTTCAATATTCATCTGGTTTTTACATTTGAAAGCTGGGGGAAACATACCTTCTACTCTGATTTTATGAAAAAAGATCCGAATTCTACGAATTTCATACTCTCGATAATTAAAAATCAAATCAAACAATTTAAGGATCGCGGTGTGAAAATAGATGGAATCCAAATTGATCTTGAAGGAATTGATATTGATCTGGATTATTATAGCGAACTTTTAGATGCGATAAGAAAGAAATTTCCGGATAAACTCCTCTCCATTACACCTATGGTAGGCTGGCTTTCAAAAAAAGAATTTAAACCGATACTAAAAAATATAGATTTTTATGTCCCTATGGTATATGATTATCAGAGGGGTAAAAAACTGTCTAATGATACAAGAATAACGGATATAAATTGGATCGTAAAGGTTGTTAGAAATTGTGAGAAGTTGGAAAAACCATATTATATCGGTTTACCGTCTTATTATTATAGAATATTTTATAATGAAAAAAATCATAGAATAAATTCATGGACATTTGTCGGATATGAGGAATTATCCGAAAACAAAGCATTTGAACTTGTCAAAACAAGGAAGAATTATTCTCTCTGGGATAAAAAAATGTTCAATGGTGATAATATATCAATCTTTCGGGTAAAAAAGCCGATTTTTTATAAATATTACTATTTACCACGAGGATCTCATCTTTTGTATAATATAATTACTCCGGAAGGTTTGAAGATGTATGTTGATGCCGTTAATTTTCAAAAACCAAAATACATAAAGGGAATTTCGATATTTAGATATACAAAAGCAAAGGAACCGTATCTCATCAAGACATCGTATTTCCCATATATATTTTCAAATCAAAGTTTAATTCCCAAAGGTGAGGCAAAATTCTATTTAGAAAAAAATAATGATGAAAACTTAATTTTATATACTACTCTAAAAAATATCGGGAATTGTGAATCGCTTGTTGAAAAAAACGGTGTTCAATTTTTAATAAAATTAAAAGGTGCGGGAATCAAGTCTGTTGTAAAAAATAATTTTGATAACTATGATTTTTATTATGATAGTGAAAATAATATTTCATATCTAACCTTTACTGAAAAGTTCCTTGATCTGGATGAAGAGGTAGCATCAGGTCCCATTATGCTTAATAAGATAGGCGAGGGTGCAATCAATATTCAGTATCAGATCTGGATAAAAAAACCGGATGGAAATTATTTCGGTATCAATCTTACAAAATGGAAGGATGTCAAGTTAAATGAAAAAGATAATTAATATAGCAAATCAAAAGGGCGGGGTCGGGAAAACGACAACGGTTCTAAATCTCGGAGTCGGGCTCTCACTTTGGGAAAAAAAAGTTCTCATTATTGACTTTGACCCACAAGGCAATTCTACAACCGGTATCGGAATATTAAAGAAAAATTTGAATCATACCATATACAGTGTATTATCCGGAGAGATCAATATCAAGGATGCGATAATAAAATTCGAAAAGAATCCCTATTTGGATTTTATCCCTGCAGGTGAAGATCTAAGCGGATTTCCTATGGAGGTATATGATGATAACAATAGGATATATTACCTTAAAAATTTGGTAGATCAAATTAAAAATGATTATGAATACATACTTATTGATTCCCCGCCATCATTGAATTTACTTACCTTGAACAGCATTGTTGCGGCAACGGATGTCTTAATTCCCGTTCAAGCTGAATTTTATGCACTTGAAGGATTAGCTCAATTGATGATGACACTTAAAAAGGTAGAGCGATACACAGGTAAAAAAGTAAATATATTGGGTTTTTTGGTAACAATGTACGATGTTAGAACATCTATCTCTAAACAGGTGCATCAAGAATTAACAAGGTATTTTGAAAAAAAAGTTTTAACTACAATTATTCCAAGAAATGTTAGGATTTCGGAGGCACCGGGATATGGCGAAACAGTTTTAACCTATGCCCCGGCTTCAAAGGGTGCATTCGCATATAAGGAATTAATTGCCGAATTGTTGGAGAAATAAATGGAAAAAAATAAAAAAAAGAGAGGTTTGGGTCGCGGGTTAGATGCCCTTTTTTCGGATAATGAGATAATATCTGAAAGCGAAATAAAAAATATTTCAGTTGAAAAGATTCTTCCTAATCCATCTCAACCAAGAAAAAAATTTAATGAGGAGAAATTGGCTTCCCTTTCGGAAACAATAAAAAAAGAGGGCGTTATTTCTCCGATTTTAGTTACACCGCAAAATGATCAATTCTTAATAATTGCCGGAGAAAGAAGGTATAGAGCTGCAAAACTTGCCGGATTAAATGAAATCCCTTGTATAATAAAAATGATTCATGAAGATGAGATTTTGATATTATCTCTGATAGAGAATATACAAAGAGAGGACCTAAATCCGATAGAAGAGGCAAACGCAATTCAATCAATATTGAGAGAAACCGGCTATACTCATGAAAAGGCGGCAAAGATATTAGGAAAATCAAGGGTATACATTACCAATATGCTTCGACTTCTTACCTTGCCGGATGTTGTTCAAGATCTGATTTTAAACGAAAGAATCAGCGGTGGACATGGAAGATGTCTTGTTGGACTGTCAGAAAAGAATGCATTAAAATATGCAAAACTCGTCATTGAAAAGAAATTAAGCGTAAGAGAACTTGAGGATTTATTTAAAAATAAAAAAAAGAAGCAACAAAATAAGCCATCAAAAGAAAAAAAAGATATGTTCATTAGCGAGATTGAAGAAGGGCTTTCCGATGCTTTTTCAAGAGCAGTAACAATAAAAAATACAAAAAATTATAAAGGTGAGGTAAAAATTAGATTTTATGATCTTGATGATCTGAATAAATTATTAGAACAATTGGGATACAAGAGTGATATTTGATTTATTTTATAAAATTACTTATAATTTAGGATATACGGAGGTTTTATGGTTGATAAAGAAACAGTAAAGAAGGCACTCGAAGAAGTCCTTGACCCTGAAATAGGTATTGACATTGTATCTCTTGGATTAATATATGATATAACCTTTCCGGAAAAAGATGTGGTAAATGTTAAAATGACACTTACTATTCCAGGCTGCCCGATGGCTTCATATTTAGTACGGGAAGCAAAAACGGCGGTAGAAAAGATAGAGGGAATAAATAGTGCTGATATAGAACTGGTTTTTGATCCGCCATGGACATCCGATATGATACCGGCGGAAACAAGAAAAAAATTAGGTATTGAATAATGTTAGCATCAAGGACACTTAAAGAAGCATTGGAAAAAGCCTTTGACGAGTATAAAGGCAAAAAAATATTAAAGTATAAAAAAAAGAAATATTCCTATAGAGATCTTCATAAAATTTCTAATATGATTATTCATTATCTGAATAATCTTGGTTTGAAATATGGGGATAAACTTGCTATTATGGCTTTTAATATCCCTGAATTTGCATTTGTAAATATTGCAGCTATTAGAATGGGCGTAACGGTTCTCCCATTGAATTTTCTTTTAAAGACCAAAGAAATAGAATATATTTTAAAGGATAGCGGAGTAAAAATTTTATTTATACAAAGCAAATTTATGGAAGTGATTGCCCCACTTACAAAGAAAAAAATACTTGATGCCATTATTTTACTTGATGAGGGAAAAGGCTATCCGAAATTGAATGAAGAGTTAAAAAAATGCGAATCAACAGATATTAATATAACTTATCCGGTTAAATTTAATGATATTGCAATAATTATCTATACATCAGGAACAACCGGAAGACCCAAAGGAGTAATGCTGTCTCATAGAAATATTTTTTCAAATATTAGAGATTTGATAATAGTTACAAAAGTGAGGCAGAGAACGAAAATCATAACAATGTTGCCGCTTTTCCATGCCTATTTTTACACTGCAACTTTTATTCTTCCGTTGGTCTGGAATATGCCAATGTTTTTTCTGGACGATCTTTCCAACGGCAAATTGATCATTGAAACACTCGTTAAGGAAAGAATTGGATGGTTGATCGCAATTCCCACTATCTTTAATGCAATAGGAAAAGCAAAGATCCCCAAGATCGTAAAGCTTTTGAATGCTCTAAAGGTTTGTATATCCGGAGCTGCTCCATTACCTATCACAACAATAAACAATTTTAAAGATAAGTTTGGAATTGAGATTCATGAAGGATACGGACTGTCGGAAACTTCTCCCGTCATTGCAGTTAATGATCCCAATTTACCGACTCTTCCCGGTTCTGTCGGTAAGCCGCTGCCTTCAACTATTGTGAAAATCATAGATAGCGATGAGAAAGAATTACCTACTGGGGAGATTGGAGAGATCATTGTCAAAGGACCCAATGTTATGGTTGGATATTATAATCAAAAGACAGAGACCAAAAAAGTAATTAAGAATGACTGGCTTTTTACCGGAGATCTCGGAAAATTCGATCAGCAGGGCAATCTTTATATAGTTGATAGAAAAAAAGATCTTATCATTAGAAATGGAATGAATATTTATCCACAGGAAATAGAAAGAATTTTAATGAAAGAAGAAAACATTAAAGAAATAGCAGTAGTTGGTTTAGAGGTTTCACATGGTATTGAGATGCCGATTGCATTTTATGAAACGATTGATGAAAAAGAATTACCGGCACATATTTTACGAAATCTTTGTAAAAAATATCTTGCAGACTACAAGGTCCCGCAACAATATAAATTTATGAAAGAATTGCCAAAAACACCGACAGGTAAGGTGCTGAAAAGAGAATTAAAAAAACTTAAACTATGAAAGACAAAGACATCAAATCTCTTCTTAAAAAAAGTAATTTAAAATTAACTCCTCAAAGAATAGAGATCACAAGATTTATCTTTGAACATAATCATTGCTCTGCTTCCGATATCAAAGAATATACCGATAAAAATCTTCCATCAGTCTCTTTTTCCACAATATACCTAACTTTAACAAAACTTATGGAGACCGGTAATTTAATCCCGATCACCTTTGAACCGGGTGTTATCAGGTATGATACGAATACCTATCCACACTATCATATAATATGCATCGAATGCGGTAGGATAGAAGAAGTTCCTATTGACATCTATGAAAAATTTTCAGATGAAGAATTCAAATCACATAATTTTAGTGATGTAGAAGGATTTGAGATCCATTTTTTTGGTGTTTGTGATGAATGCACATAAATGGGGACACTTCAAAAGCAGGCAATAAGTAAAACAATATTAAACTCCGAAAAACCATAAAAGAGGGACATACCTCAACCTTTCCTGATGCGTTTACGCATCAGAATTTGGAACAGGTTGAGATGTGTCCCGGACTCTTCCTTAGATAACGATAGACCTCCCGAGAACAGTATAGCCAAGGGAAATAAGGGAAAAGAAGAGGTTAGAGGTTAGTTAAAAACAATATTAAATTCAGAAAACAAGCGGGACGTACCTTAACAAGAGGTTAGAGGTTGGAGGTTAGAGGTTAGTGTAAAACAATATTAAACTCCGTCCCCCATAAAAGAGGGACATTATCTCAACTTTCTGATTTTTAAAGTTGAGATGTGTCCCGGATTCTTCATTAGATAACGATAGACTACCCGAAAACGATATAGTCAAAGGAAATAGATAAATAGATTCAGAAGAAATACACCGAAAACAGGCGGGACATACCTTAACAAGAGGTTAGAGGCATGCCCAGCACCTTCTTGGTGCTGTGGTTATTCCATTATTCGATGTCAGGCACACAAGTGAGCCATGTACCTCCCTATTTCGCAAAAAACTGATATTTGACTAAAAACCGGTTTTATGATATAAAATATATTACCTATAAAATTAGGTAAAGAATTTATGCTCTTTATGAAAAAAGTGCGGTTATAAGTAAAATTGCAAAAGGAGAAAATATGAAGTACTTAAAACTTTTCTTTGTTCTTTTTGGTATGGGTTTGGTCAGTATCAATGTATATTCTGCTGATCCGGTTCTTGGCGAGCTTGTTATAAACGAGATATTTGTAGGTACGGCAGACACCGGTGATTATGATGGATCAGAATATATGGAACTTTACAATACGACTGATGTTGCACTTGATCTTGATAATGTCTATATCGGTGGAACAGAGTATGATGGTACCTGCGGCGGTGAGGATATCTGGCAGTTCCCCGCCGGCTCGATAATACAAGCTAAGGGTTATGTTATCATTGTAAAGGATGTCCAGGACGGAGACGGATTTTGTGATGTTTTCCCGACCTGCTCCGCATGCTCGGATTATCAAGATATCTATGAATTATATGATGCCGATCAAACTTTTGAAACGGATGATCCGAATGTTCCCAATATGATACTTGCAACTTCACAATCAACCTTTGATGACCAACTTCTTTATATAGGAGGCGGACACGGTAAAGGAAAATCTTGTGGTGGAACATATAATATGTATGAAGCGTACTATTTAAGGGTAGGCGGAACCAGCGGCACGATAATCGATGCGGTTTCCTATAAA
>JAUXGM010000187.1 GCA_030622125.1 bacterium
AATAAGGCAATAAGAGAATAAGGAAATAAGTAGAACAATATAAAACTCCATTCCAAACAAAAGAGGGACATACCTCATCAAACTGATTTTTTTTTGTTGAGATGTGTCCCGGACTCTACATTAGATAACGATAAATTACCCGAAAACGATATAGACAAGGAAATAAGAGAATAAGGGAATAAGTAAAAAAATATTAAATTCAAAAAACAAGCGGGATATTCCTTTAATAGTTGTGAGTTGCGAGTTTACCCCGCTCCTCTGCGAAGGGCATGGGTAAAGTATCAGTATGACGGAAAAAGACTTTTAACTTGATATATTTTGAAATCTTTTATATAATTAATAAACAATGGAGCTGTAATGGATGGAAAATCGTTAAACATAAATGAAGACAAATTAAATCAATTGAAAAAGATTTTACCCGAAGCATTTTCCGAAGAAAAAATTGACTTGGAAAAATTAAAAGCAGCTCTTGGTGATAATATTGAATTTAAAGATGAAAGATATGTATTGAACTGGGCTGGTAAATCAAATGCGTTCAGAGTACTACAAGAGCAGACTACCGCTACACTTATTCCGGATAGAGAGGAATCAATTAATTTTGATAATACGGAGAATATTTTCATTGAAGGGGAAAATCTTGAGGTTTTAAAAGTTTTGCAAAAATCTTATTACGGTAAGATAAAAATGATATATATCGATCCACCGTATAATACCGGAAATGATTTTGTTTATTCGGATAAATTTCAGGAAGATAGACGGGACTATGAAAAAAGAGCCGGCATCAAGGATGAGAACGGTTACTTAAAAAGAGAAGGTCTGATAAAAAATACAAAAGATAAAGGACATTATCATTCCAATTGGCTTTCAATGATGTATCCGAGATTATTTTTAGCAAAGAATTTATTAAGAGATGATGGAGTGATTTTTATTTCCATTGATGACAATGAAGTTCATAATTTACGGCTTTTGATGAATGAAGTTTTTGGGGAAGAGAATTTTGTTGCAAGCATTATTTGGCAAAAAAAAACTGGGGCTTCTGACGCTAAAACTATTGCAAATATTACTGAATATATTTTGGTTTATGTTAAGTCTTATGAAGAAGCATCAAGTAACTTTGCAAAGAACAAAGAATCCTATGATATTGAAAGATATAGACTATCTGATGAATTTATTGCTGAAAGAGGCAAATATTATATTGATAATTTAGATAGGGGAGGACTTCAATATAGCGAATCATTAAACTATTCAATTAAATGTCCTGACGGAACTATAACTTATCCAAATGGTAGAAAGCAATTTATTGATGAAGGTTGGATTTGGAAATGGAGCAAAAAGAAATTTGAATGGGCCATTGAAAATAAATTTATCGAATTTAGAAAATCTAAATCGAAGGAAAGTGGATGGGCTGTATGTTATAAAAACTATTTATTGGTTGATAACCAAGGTAATAAAATAGAACGTTCTGCCCCATTAAAAAATTTAATTAAGAATGTATTAAATGCTAATTCTGCTGCAGATATAAAAAAGATTTTTGAAAACTTAATTTTTCCATATTCAAAGCCTATTGAACTACTTAAAACAATTTTAAAATATTTCTTATTTAATAATGACGATATTATCCTTGATTTCTTCGCAGGTTCTGCTACAACTGCTCACGCTGTTCTTGATTTAAACAAAGAAGACGGTGGAAATCGTAAATTTATACTTGTCCAAATGCCTGAAAAAACTGACGAAAAGAGTGAAGCTTACAAAGCCGGATATAAAACCATTGCGGAAATAGGAAAAGAACGCATTCGCCGTGTAATAAAAACCCTCACCTCCGCCCCCTCTCCCTTGACAGGGAAAGGGGAGAAAGAGAAAGACACCTCCGCCCCCTCTCCCTTGACAGGGAAAGGGGAGAAAGAAGAAGACACCCCCGGATCCTCTCCCTTGACAGGGAAAGGGGAGAAAGAGTTCCCTTGTCTTTTCGCTAACCCCAAAGCTTTGTCAAAAAGAGGTGTGTTTAAGTATAATCCTATATTGACAGAACGGGCACGCAAATTGCGCAAGAACTCTACTCCATCTGAAAAAAAACTTTGGGATGATTTCTTAAAAAGCAGACCCGATAATTTCAAATTTCTTCGTCAAAAACCCGTAGGTAACTATATTCTGGATTTTTATTGTTCAGAAATTTTATTGGCTGTAGAAGTTGACGGAAAAATTCACGAAACAAAAAAAGAGTACGATAAAGTTAGAGATGACTTTTTAAATAAATGCGGAATAAAAGTAATCAGGGTATTAAATAACGATGTTGAAAATAATTTTGATTTGGTTAAAAAAAATATTTTAGAAATAATATCTACCAATGCGATAGTGTTGAAAAATCTCCCCTTGACAAGGGGGAATGAGGGGGTTGGATTCAAAGTTTTTAAACTTCGCCCATCTAACTTCAAGATATGGCGTTCAAATAATGTAAATGATGAAGAAACCCTCATTAACCTTATGGAAGAACATATTGATCCTGTAAAAGACGGTTCAAAAATAGAAAATATACTCTATGAACTGCTATTAAAATCCGGTGTTTTACTTACGGCGAAGATTGAACAAAAAACCGGTTATTATTCGGCAAATAATGAGCAAATAATTTTTGTTTTGGAAAAAATTGATGGAAATATTATTCAGGAAATTCTTTTGCAAAAACCAAAAAAGGTGATAACACTTGACCGATTATTTAAAAATAACGATCAATTAAAAACAAATACCGCATTGCAAATGAAAGATGCGGAAATAGATTTTGAGGTGATATAAGAATATTGTGATTACAATAAAAAATGTCTTTAAACAGAACTTTGAAAGAATC
>JAUXGM010000122.1 GCA_030622125.1 bacterium
TGTCCCGGACTCTTCCTTAGATAACGATAGACCACCCGAAAACAGTATAGACAAGGGAAATAGAATTACTGTGTCCCGGACTCTTCCTTAGATAACGATAGACCACCCGAGAACAGTATTGCCAAAGGAAATAGATTCAAAGGTTCAGAAGAAAATACGCCGAAAACAGAAAAACAATAGCATCGACGGCAAGTGGGGCATCCCTTTTCGCAAAGCGAAAAAGAGTGTCCCATGTTACCAAGGAAATCCAGTTGCCTGTCTGCGTGCAACGCACAGGCAGGTAATCTCGTTCCTTGGAGTTTCCCCCGTTGATACGGGGTCATTATGAGTTTTCACGAAGTGAAAGCGTGATAATCTCATTTTCCATTTGTCTTTACTTCTTCATTTCTCGCCCCGCACCATAAAATTGGTGCGTGGGCAAATTCAGTATGACGAGATGTAATGTAGCCCAAAATTCTAAACCTCAAACTATAAATATAATATAATTTATCCACACAAATCGAGCTTGAACCTTTTAAAATTACATTTTTGATTGTTTTATAAAAATAGTGTCAACCTGGCACTTAATTTCCATATTATTTAGTCCAACTACAAGATACTCGGTATTCATTCCCTCCACTTTCACATTTTCACTTTTATAATTTTTTTTACCTCTGAAATCTTTTAATGCTTCTTTTATGTATTTTAAGCCGTCAATCGAGGAAAATAGGCATTTCCCATCCTTTTCAACAAAGATGAAATTATTAAGGTTTTTTGCTTTTATCTCGTAATTATCAGTAATTATTATGGAATTTTTGATATTTTTACAATCAATATTTCCTTCTATTACATTCCCGTTTTTATTCGCTTTCAAACGAAAAAGTGCCTCCCAATTTCCGACATCATCCCATATAAAATCACTTTTCAGCATAACAATATTTTTTGATTTTTCCATAATAATATAATCAATAGAATTAGCGGTTAAATTTTCAAAAAAGTTCTTTAATTTAATTTTCCTTTTTATATATTTTGATATAAGCTCATAATCGCCGGCAACAATATTCTTTATCTCACTTAGCAAATTATCAATATCAAAAGTGAAAATTCCTGAATTCCAAAAATATCCGCCCTCTTTGTAAAATATTTTTGCTTTTTCATAATTCGGCTTTTCCACAAAGTTGACATTACCGTAATAGTTTATATCATTAAAATTATATGCGGTTTCCGGGTGCAAATATCCGTAATTGGTTTCAATTCTTGTTGGAACTATACCGAAGGTGATGATCTTCCCTTTGTTTTCTGCAATTTCAAACGCCTTTCGGCAAATATTAAGAAAATGTTCTTCATCCCCGATAATATGATCCGCAGCCACCATTATTACCGTGCCGCTTATCCCTCTTTGTTTTAAAGTTGCCAGAAAAAGTGCCATTGCAGGAAATGTATTTCTTTTAATGGGCTCTGTAATAATATTTCCAGGGGATAATTTAGGGAGATATTTATGTGTCAAGTTAAAAAATCGTTTATTGGTGGAAACAAAAATGTTCTCTTGCGGTACTAATTTATTCATCCTGTCAAAGGTTTTCTCCATCATGGTATTGTTTCCAAAAAGAGACAAGAATTGCTTCGGAAAATCAGAAGTGGAGTAGGGCCAGAACCTCGCACCTTCACCGCCTGCCATGATCAAAACAAATCTTTCATTTTTCATATATTTTTATTGCCCCTTTGGGACAGATATTTTCACATAGTTTATCTTTTATACAGGATTTTTCATTATAGATATTGATCTCACCTTTTTCCCTTTTAAAAATATCAAATGGGCAAATACTTACACATTTATTACAAAGAATACATTTTGACATGTCCAATGAAACAGGATATTTCTCTATAATTTTTTGCTTCTCTTTTTTTAAATAGTAAACGGCAAAAGAATTGGTAACCTTTCCCTTATTAATGGGTTGGTCGCGAGAGATGATTACAATATTATTAGGTTTCAATTTGAACTTATTTTTTAATATGGGTAATATTTTTGAATCGGGGATCATCTGTATTTTGCTGACAAAAAGTGGAAATGTGTTCCAATAAAGTCTTACCCTTCTGAATGTTTTTTTATTGTCCGTCAGGGTTACTATTTTTGCCCTGGGTCTGTATTTTGAAACCAATAAAGAAGTAAGTCCGCTTCGGGAAATGTTTGCAATGATCTTTGAATCGTTTTCTTCACTGTTAAGATACATAGATTTTGCAATAACCGCTGTCTGGGGAAAAATATTGTTGCAAATGGAAATATTTTTATCCTTTTTGATCTTTGTATAGTATTTTTCATTCTCAATAATTGCTCTTTCCAAATATTTTAAGGTTCTTAAAGGATATTTTCCGATTGAAGTTTCAGAGGTTAACATTATTACATCAACCTTTTCTTCAATCATCATTGTAATATCGGACATTTCGGCGCGCAATGGTGTGGGATTTTCAATCATGGAATCCAAGACCTGAGTGGCAACAATGGAAATTTTTCCGTGTTCATTAGCGAATTCAACGAGTTTTTTCTGAATAATAGGGACTTTAACAAGAGACATTTCAATACCGAGATCACCTCGTGCTACAAGCATACCGTCACTGTTTAGAATTATCTTTTTATAATTTTTTACACCGCCAACGGTTTCAATCTTTGCAATAACGGGAATGTTCACTTTTAAAGAATGAAGAAAACTTTTTAACTCTTTTAAACCCTTTACATCATTTACAAAAGAGAGAAAAAAGTAATCAATTCCTGTTTTAACTGCTATTTTGATTTTTTCTTTGTCTATTTCACTGAGAGGAGAAAGTTTAATATGAGTGTGCGGAAATGATATTGCTTTTCTTTCCAAAAGAATATGTTTGTTAAGAAATTTTATGATAGATTCATCTTTATTCTTTTTTATGATCTTTGCTTTTAACTTTGCATCATCAAAGAGCAAGTCGTGATTGAGCTTCAATGAATCAAAAACCTCGGGAAAATTGAGATTTGTTCTTTTTAATGTGAAAATATCGCCTTTCTTTATCTCTAATTTACCTCCGGATAGATTAATAATTCTTATTTTAGGTCCGGAAATATCACCTATAATGGGAATATTGACATCGATTTTTCTGATAAGTTCAATATTTTTTTGAACATCTTTTGATAGTATATGTGAGAAATTCAATCTGACGGCATCACTCTCCGCAATAGCCCGTTTCAACAATTTTTTTGTTCGTGTTAAAGCGGGACCCAAAGTTATTATTATTTTTGTTCTTTTCATATTTTATTTTAACATATAAATAATTTAAGTCAAGACCCTGAACGTTTTTTTTTAATTATTGAAATAGTCAAAGTTTTTTACGAATTTTTTGTAAAAGTTCATCAATATCTGTTTCTTTGTTTTTTATATTGTTCTTTTCATAAATCCCTTTGGATCTTATTGCATTATCATAAGCTTTTTGATAATCATTATTGTTATAATGGATATTCGCCAGTTCAAAAAAAGAAAGTCCCAACTTATCATTCATATTATTTTTATTTGCAACACTAATTGCTTTATTAAGATAATCTATGCTTTTATCAACGGATTTTTTCATATCAAAGTTTATTTGTGCCAATAAATGTAATATGGAAATATTTTCTTTATCAAAACCTGATCTTTCTGCAAAAATCAATGCCTTTTTTGCGTAGTAAAATGCTTTTTTCAAATCTTCTTTTGCAATATATAATCGGGCAAATTGAGAATAAATTTCAAAAAGATTCATGTTATCTTCCACTTTTAAAAAAATCTTTTCCGCATTTAATAAATATTCTTTTGCTTTATTAAATTTATTTATTAATCTATATATTCTTCCTGTGTTTAAATAGTTTTCACCGTTCCACAAATTATCTTCAATCTTTATCGAAATATTAAGAGCTCTTTTATAAAAATCCAATGCCTTTTTAAAATCACCTTTGCTTTCATAGATAATACCAATATTCTCAAGTGACTCTCCTATACTGCGTTTATAATCGATTTGTTTAGATATTTGTAAATTCTTTTTATAATATTTTAACGCCTTATCCAGATCACCTTTTATTCCGTATATCATACCGATGTTTCCAAGTGCAATGCCAATTCCTTTTAAATATCCAATTTTTTGTGAAATATTAAGATATTTTTTATAGTAGTATAGGGCATTATCATAATCGTTTTTATCGTAGTAAACATTTCCGATATTACAGGCGGATACTGCATTTCCCTCCTCATTCCCTATTTCTTGAGATATTTTCATATATTTTTTTAAACAAGGAAGTGCTTTATCCAATTCTTTCTTAGAGCGATATACTAAACCAATGTTTCCTGATGCTATTGCAATACCCTGCTTATCACCAATTTTTTTTGAAGAATTTAGATATTTATTAAAATAAAATAAGGCTCTATCATAATCACTTTTGTTCCAATAAATTCCGCCTATGCTGTTATAAGATTCATTTATACTTTTTAGATCATCAAGTTCTTCGCTGATTTTTAATGATTTTTTAAAATATTCCAATGCTTTTCTGATATTTCCCCTCTGTTGGTGAATAAAAGCAATATTATTGTCCGCCTTACTTATTCCTTTTTTGTAATTTATTCTTTTAGACATAGCTAAAAATCTTTCAAATAATTCCAATGCTTCACTATATTTGCTTTTTATTAATAGTACACTACCTATTTGATTAAGGGTATCCGCATATATTTCAGAATCCTTTAACTTGTTAATTTTTCGTAAAACCTTTTTCGCAATCTCTAACGATCTATCATAATTGCTTTTTCGTTGAGAATATAAGAATGACAAAGCAAGTTTTATTTTAAGAATCATTTTTTCATTCACATATTTTTCCGCATTTATATAATCTTTTATGGCAGCATCATATTCACCTGTAAGTTCGTATACATCCGCCCTGCCGATAAAAGCTCGAATCAATAAATTGTTATAATCTTTCTTTTTCACTTTTTTATAATTATACCAAAAAAAGCAGAAATATAAAAATTTTTATGTGTTATTTTATTCTTATATTTTCTTTTCAAGTGAATTTTTTAATCTTAATTTTTTCTTGAACTCATCCTCAATTTTGTTTATCTTTCCTTTTAACCTATTTCGTTTTTCTTTCATTTTCTCATTTTCTAACCGAAGTTCAAGTTCAAAATGCTTCTTTTCAAGTGATTTAAGCCCTTCATTTATTTTTTTTATCTTCTGTTTATAGGAAATCTTTTTCCGTCTGATTTCCCTTCTTGTTGTTGTTTTTTTCTTTACGGCAAGAGTTTGAGAAGATGCCAAATATTTTTCTTTTACATATTTATAATCCCCGAGATATTCTATTAGGGTTTTATTCTTAATCATCAGGACTTTATTTATGAGCCCTTGAAATAGATCTTCATTGTGCGAAACGAGAAGAACTGAGCCGGGGAATTCCTTTAGAACCTTTTTGAAAACCGCAACCGTTTCCGTATCAAGATGATGAGTAGGTTCATCCAATATAAGAAAATTTGAAGGTGTCATTGCCAATTTCATTAGAATTATTCTTGCTTTTTCACCACCGGAGAGGATTTTGATCTTTCTTTCAAGATCATTATTAAATAAGAATTTTGAAAGCACCGCCCTTCCATTAATTCCAAATAGATAGTTACCGTATTCAAGCAAGGTATTATCTTCAATTTCACTAAGATCACTTTCCTGTGAAAATGTATTTATGATCGTCATAGTATTTTTATTTATGATCGTATCGCCGGTATTTACAACATTTTCTTCTAATATTGCATTTATAAGTGTCGTTTTGCCTGTTCCATTGGGGGCAATAAAACCGATCTTATCATTTCTTTCTACAAGTAGGTTTCCAGCCTTTATAACCGGTGCGGAATCATAAGAAAGATGAATATTTTTCATCTCCAAAAGAATTCGCGGCTGTTTTGGAACGGAACTGAAATTTAAAGAAACATCCGATATCGGCTTTTTTATCTCAATAATATCCATCTTTTTTAATTCTTTTACCCTTGCCTGTGCTCTTTTAGATGTTTTTGCTCTTGCAATATTTTTATCCACAAATTCCTGTAATTTTTTTATCTTTTCCTGTTGTTTTTTATAATCCTTTTCCTCTCTTTTGATCATTTCACTTTTTAAACCTAAATACTTGTCGTAATTGCCCTGAAATAATTGTATATTAGAATCCTCTATCTCAATAATTTGGGTCGCAACTTGATTTATAAATACCTTATTGTGGGCTACGAAAAGTAATATCCCTTTGTATCCTTTTAATTTTTGCATAAGATCAGTAAGTGTTTTATTATCAATATGATTTTCCGGTTCATCCATAAGCAGAATATCCGGAGCACCGGCTAAAATTCCGGCAAGGACGGCACGCATCTTAAATCCACAGGAAAATGTTAAGATTCTTTTTTCAAGATCATCTGAATTAAAACCGAGTATAAAAAGATTCTCATAGAGGGCATCCTCATAATTTTTCCAGCCCGTTAGTGCTTTTTTTAGATAACTCAATGCAAGTTCCCAAATAGTGGGGTTACCTTCAATTTCTATTGCCTGTTGCGGAAGATACCCGATAGTATGCCGAGAAATGCCGCTTATATTTCCCGAATAATCACTGATCTTATTTGTTAATATTTTTAAAAATGTGGTCTTACCAACACCATTTCTACCGATTAGTGCATATTTATTTCCACTTCCAAGTGAAATATTGATCTTATTCAATATCTTTCTATCGGCAATTTCGTAACTGAGATCACTGCAAACAATTGAAAA
>JAUXGM010000154.1 GCA_030622125.1 bacterium
ATGTATAATATTTTTTCTTAATTTTTGACTTTGAACCTTTGAACCTTTGAACTTTTTAACCTTTGAACCTTTTTTATGTGTCCCGGATTCTTCCTTAGATAACGATAGACCACCCGAAAACAGTATAGACAAGGAAATAGAGTCAAAGGTCAAAAGTCGAAAGTCTAAAATAAGAAAATAAGGAAAGAAAATTTAAGATTTGAAATTTAGGATTTAGAGTTTTTCTGTCATTCTGATTGAGCCCCGTTCTAATACGGGGTAAACTCCACGACTGTGGAATCCAGTATTTTTTTATTCTTCATAGGGCAGTTCACGAACCCCCCCTACATTTGACCCTTGGAATACGAGATTATTACGGAAACGTTCTCAAATCATAAGGTATCAGGACGCACTTTTCACTTTGTTCAAAGTAATGTCCCTAATGTGGGACTTTGTCCCTGACTTCGTCACTTTTGAACCTTGAACTTTTGAACCTTGAACCTTTGAACCTTTTTTATGTGTCCCGGATTCTTTTATAATAGTCAAATGTTTCTTTTACGGTTTTATCTATTGAAAATTTTTCAGCGATCAATTTTCTGCCATTTTCACCAAGTTCTTTTTGTAATACAGGTTTATTGTAAAGATTTAGAATGCCATATAATAGAGAGTTGACATCATTTATTGCAACAAGGTATCCGGTTCTTCCACTTATAATCATCTCATCGGAACCTGTTAGCCTTGTAGCAATAACCGGTTTGCCAGAAGCCAATGCTTCTCCGATCGCTTCTGAGAATCCTTCACCTGAAATCCTTGGTGATATAAGAACATTTGATCCATTAAGCAAATTATCAATATCTGTCCTAAATCCAAGTGGGAATACAATGTCTTCAATATGAAGAACTGCAACCTTCTTCTTAAATTCATCACTATCGGTTTTATTGCCTGCAAATAGAAAGACACAATTTTTAAATTTTGCCTTGCCATGAAAAATAGCCTCCAATAGAATGTCCTGTCCTTTTGAACTTGAATAATTTCCTACACAAATAAATATCTCTTTATTTTTAGAAATTCCCAATTCTTGGCGAATAACACTTTTTTTATTTGGTGAAAACCTTTCTATATCGACACCGCTATATATTACCTTGATCTTTTTTTCCGGAATATTGTTCGTCATCAAAATTCTTTTTACACCCTCCGAAACAGCAATATAGCCATCAATAAATTTATTGTTGTATTTGAATTGTGAGATAAGATTTTGTTCGAATGACACCCTTCTTGACACAATTAATTTGAATTTTTTGTAAGAAAACATTTTCAAGAACAATAGATTGGAATGAGCCTGTAACCGATGGACATGAACAATGTCTATTTTTTCACTAATGAGGATTTTTTTTACATTTCTGATATATTTTATATCAAAACCACCCTTGAGAGTTAAGTAATAAACATTTTTATCAAGTTTTTCTACTTTTCTACCTAAAATTGATCCGTGTGAACTGATAAGGATAGAATTTCCCGAGTCCATTCTTTTTATTATCTGATAGACCTGATTTTGTTCTCCGCTCCATCTTACCCCTGTCAAAATATGTGCCACATTCATAAACTTTTCCTCAGTCGTATAAATACCCCTCTATCTTGAATTGTAGTTTCAATTTTTCCCTCTTTTTCCAAAACATCAAGGTATTTATTGATCTCATTGATATGAAGTCCTAATATATTTGAAAGATCTCTTAAGGTGCAGGGCCTTCTTTTTATAGTTTCAATTATCATATCTTCAACATCTTTTCTGAATGATCTAATTTCCTTCCTTGATTTAAATTTTGATATGATCTCAATATTTTCACTTTCTAATGTCTTCATAATTTGAGTAAGTTCATCTTTTGATAGCGGAGTAATACCTTTATCTGCTGCTGGTCGATCAAGTGTATTTAATTGGATTTTATCCGGTTTGATCATATTGATCGCATCTCGTAATGCCAATATGTTTTCTTTATTATCATTAATGTCTTTTGCAAAGAAGATCTCGAGCCATATTTCTCCATTGTATTCTTTTCTAAATTTAATCAATCCGTCAATATAAGTGTTCAGCTTAATATCACTGCTCGGACGATTGATTTTTTGAAAATCTGTTTGTATTGCAGCATCCAAAGAGGGAAGAACTACATCCGCTTTTGACAAGGTCTTTCGTACTTCTTCAAGTGATAATAATGTTCCATTAGTTAAAACCGCTATTTTAGTATTTGGGTAATTGTTCTTTACAAAATCAATGATCCTTCCGATTTTATTATTTAGTGTAGGTTCTCCTGATCCGGAAAAGGTAATAAAATCAGGTGCCGGATTTTCTGATAAATAGTTTTTGAGTTCAGTTATAATTAAATCAACATTTATATATTCTTTTCTTTCAGCAGTTAAATTCGATGTTCTGCCGCATTCGCAATAGACACAATCCAATGTACAGGTCTTATAGGGGATTGTATCTACGCCCAAGCTTACACCCAATCTTCTTGAAGGGACAGGTCCAAAAAGGTATTTATATTTCATTTTTATTCCCTTTAATAACAAAGTCGCCGATATTGTGCCTTAACTGAGAAGCAATCAATTCACATTTTACTACCAACAGAAAGAACATATTATCTAATCTGATGTTATAATAATTTTCAAAATTTGCCTGTCCTTTTATGAAAATTATATCATATTGAGATAATTTTGTTACTTCGGCATCATTTTTTAGCTCAAAAGGTTTAAAATTTACCGGAAAAGAGAGCAAAAAATTATCAAGATCATTTATTGTAGAATCATTTAATAGAGGCTTTTTTCTTAAAAAATAGGTAATTTTAACATCTTGATTTATTTTTTTTATTTCATTTACTAAAGCCATATCAAAGATAATTTCTCCGCAATTATCACCAATAATAAGTAATTTATTTGAGGTTTTAATATTTTTTCGTATCGTTTCAACAAGATATTTATCCATTATGTTGTCTGAAAAATCAATTTTATCGGGGTTAAGTTCTTTCCCTTGAGCAAGATCAAGTTTATTGCCGCCGATTGAAAATCTTATTGCTTCTAAAAAAGGATCATTTGAATTATTGATCGTATCAACTATTTTCGGAAATTGGTTTTCAACCTTAATATTCAATTCCCTTTTCTGGTCACTAAAAAAATCTTCATTTCCCGTATATTTTTCAAGAATTTCGCCATAAACCGAATGAAAATCCTTTGAAAATCTATAATCTTTTATCTTTGAACTTAATAATTTAACATCATCGATATATTTTTCATTATTATTTAATTTAAGCATTTCGCCTGTTTTTTTAATGAATTTTAATACACACTCTTCACATTTACTATCCATTTACTTCTCTTACTATTTCAATGATCAAAGAGGTTGCCATCTCCATTTCCTCTAATATTGCGAATTCATACTTTGAATGATAATTATATCCGCCCGTGAATAGATTTGGTGTGGGAATTCCCATAAACGATAACCTCGCTCCATCAGTACCACCACGAATCCCAATTTTTTTAAGCTCAATTCCAAGATTTTTTGCTGCGGAATAAACTCTTTTCTCAATATGTGGATGTTTATCTATGATTCTTTTCATATTCTCATATATTTCAAGAAAATCTATATCAATATTGCTTTTTGGAAATCTTTCTTGAACTTTATTTTTTATTTCAAACAAAAGCTGTTTTAAATTTTCAAGACCGGGTCTTGTAAAATCACGCATAATAAAATCTACTTTAACCTCATTTACCGAACCATTTATCTTATCAAAGTGAATAAAACCCTCTCTATCTCTTGTATTTTCCGGTGTATCTTCTTCCTGCAATAATGAAATAAAATACCCCATTACCCTTATTGAATTTACCATCTTTTTATAAGCGTTTCCAGGATGTGTATTAAAGCCGGTTATTTTAATTTTTCCATTGATCGCATTAAAATTTTCCGATTCATAAATTCCAATTTCAGCGCCATCCATTGTAAATGCAAAATCCGGCTTAAATATTGCCGTATCAAAATATTTAGTGCCATGTCCGATTTCTTCATCAGGGGTAAATGCAAGATAGATATCTCCATGTTTTATGCAGGGGTTATTCTTTAAATATTTTAAGGCACTGATAATTTCAGCGACGCCGGCTTTATCATCTGCCCCTAACAGTGTATCGCCTGAGGCAGTTATGAGTGTTTTTCCGATCTTATCTTTTAAGTAAGGATGCAATTCCGGTTCAAGTTTGATTCTTCCATCCCCTGAAATATCAATAGTGCCACCATGATAGGTAAATATTTTAGGTTTTACATTAATTCCCGGTTCTTCGGGTGAGGTATCAATATGTGCAACAAATCCGATTGAGTCCATTTTCTCTTCTCTTTCATAATTGCACTCCAAAAAGCCGTAAAGATAACAATGATTTGTACCCTTAATTACCCAGGTTAGACCTATATTTTCAAGTTCCTTAACAAGATGTTTCATAAAATCCCATTGTCCTTTTGAAGAAGGTGTTTTATCGGAATCAGGGTTACTCATTGTATTGAATTTTACATAATTTACAAAATTATTCAACAGATCAGGATATTTTTCATTCATATAAACTCCATCTTTATATTATAGGTTTTTTTTTATTTTTTTTCAAGATTTTATTATATAGTTTTTTGCGAAATACGGCAAGAAGTAAAACAATATAATTTATTTAACCACGGATTTAACGGAATATACGAATTTTTAAGATTTCAATAATTTTTTTTCTTTTCCCTTGGTTATATTGTTCTCGGGTGGGCTATTGTTATCTAAGGAAGAGTCCGGGACACAGTCTTTCTATTTCCTTTGGCTATATTGTTCTCGGGTGGTATATCGTTATCTAAGGAAGAGTCCGGGACACACCTCAACTTTCTTGGGACGCACCTTCGGAGTTTATCCCGTATCTGATACGGGAAGGTACGTC
>JAUXGM010000125.1 GCA_030622125.1 bacterium
ATGAAAAAAAGACAAATACAAACTCAGAAAACAAGCGGGACGTACCTCGGATGTTCAGGTGCGTCCCAAGAAAGTTGAGGTGTGTCCCGGATTCTTCATTAGATAACGATAGACCTCCCGAAAACAGTATAGACAAGGTAATAAGGAAATAAGAGAATAACGGAATAAGTAAAACAATATTAATCTCCGTACCCCATAAAAAGAGGGACATACCTCAACTTTGGATATTTTAAAGTTGAGATGTGTCCCGGACTCTACATTAGATAACGATAGCCCTCCCGAAAACAGTATCGACAAGGGAAATAAAGGAAATACAGAGGTTAGAAGCATGCCCAGCACCAATATGGTGCGGGGTGAAAGGTTAGAGGTTAGTGAAGAATACCAGAAAATAAGTTAATAAGGAAATAAAATTTAGGATTTTGTGTTTGGATTTTTCTGTCACTTTTCACTATTCACTTTTCACTATTCACTTCTTTTTTGGTGTGTCTCGGATTCATCACCTATTGACAAAATGTCAGTATTGTGATACAATCAATATATGAAAGACAGAAGATGTTCAAGATTTACTTTTAAAAGTGGTAATACATTAAATGCAGCATTGTTAACATTACTTTTAGAAGGACCTAAAATAGGCTATCATTTGCTTGATGAATTAAAAACATTAGGATTTGATTCCAGCGAAATTCCGATTACAATTATCTATAGATTATTGCGAAATATGGAAGTGTTGGGATTGACCGTTTCTCGATGGGAAATAGTTGAAACCGGTCCTTCCAAAAGGATCTATTATATTACAAATAATGGAATAAAATATTTAAAGGACTGGCAGGAAACAGCAAGAGCAAAACTTTTTAGTATTAATAATTTAATTGAAAACATTGATAACAAATTAAAAAATATATAGGAGGAAAACATGAAAATATGTTTTACAGCTGATGAAAAAAAAGGTCTCGAAAGCATTTTAAGTTACCATTTTGGGCATTGTCCATATTTTGTAATTGTTGATATTGACGATAATGTGGTAAAAAATGTGGAATCAATTGATAATCCAATGGTAGAAAGTCATATCACGGGAGAACTTCCCGAGTATATGAAAAAACAGGAAATTGATGTGATTATTACCGGCGGGATAGGACCGAAAGCACAAAAATATTTTGAGGATTTCGGTATAAAAACGGTTACAGGTTCTTATGGAGTACTTCAAGATGTTTTGGAAGAATTTTTGAATGATAAAATTATTGTAGAAAAAGCAAAAGAAGAAACTCATCCCCACACGGAAGGTGAAATCAGTGATATTGGCAAATTAAAGGTCGAAGTTGCCGCCTTAAGAGAACAAGTCGCACAACTAAAATCAATTGTTAAAAAGATTGAAAAAAAGATGTAATAGGGAAAAAAGAGGCTAATAAGAGGTTAGAGGCTAGAGGTTAGAGGTTGGTAAAAAATATCAGAAAATAAGAAAATAAGGTAATAAGGAAATAAGTTGATAGGGCGTATTTTCGTATATACGAAAATACGAAAATAGTGCACAAAATAAAAGAAAATGGAAAGTAAAAAAAGCAGTTCCCTTTCAAAATTGTCAAAATGTCAATTTTCTTACTTATTTTACTTAATTTAATTTTAGTGTTTTTAATTTTGTTAAAAGTATTGATTTATTATTTTTTATTGTATAAATTTTTAAAGTATATCCCTCTAAAATTAGAAAATATATCTTATCTTTAAGTTGAACTACGGAAACATTAGAACTTTCATCAGAAAGAAAATTATCCAACAGCAGAATTGGCTTCAATGTTTTTTTGCAAAAATATTTTAATAATAATTTCCCTGTTAAATCTTTCAATAATATAAAATTATCATTTTTTTCAAAAATCCAATTCTTTATAACCCATTGATTCATCTTTAATTTCATAATAGTTCCGTCTGATAGGCAATACTTATATTCTGAACTATAATCGCATTTTTGATCATAAAGATATCTTTCTGCAAAAGGTGTAACCAAAAAATTTCCCCTTGCTAAAATTTTGCCCTTTTTATTGTAAATTTTATTCTTATCATAAAACATATAATCCTTTTTAGTATCATAAAGTACACCATAGTTATTATCGGGCACTTTTAAAATACCTAAGTAAGGGAACGCCCTGAACTTTTTCCCATTTTTTTGAAAATAATTATAATATTCTGTTTTATTATATTTAACATCTTCCAATTCAATGTTTTTGATTACTATATCTACTTGTCCATTAGTAAGATCTATTTTATTTATTGTTTTCTCTTCTCTATCAACATAGAACAGTGGGTAATTGTTAAAATCAAATTGAGTAATATTAAAAAATATTTGCCCTACATTATAGTCTTTTAGCAAGGAACTAAGATTAATGTCAGATAAAAATTTTTTAATTTTAATCGTTGGATAGGAAGAAATAAATTCTTGCGGTTTAGAATAAATATATTGTGTTTTTCCAGTGCCGAAGTAGTATAAAATAATTTTATTATAAAAAGTTTTACCAAGAAATTTTTGTCTTTTTAAATCATATATTTTTACTTTACTAAATTCACCGTTATGAAAAGTGTAATTAAAACATAAATAACGAGAATTTGATATAATTGCAAGGCTACTTGGTTTATTAAGATTAGTATAATTAAAGCTTATTGAGATAAATAAGGTCAAGACATAAATAGAAAGATAATATAATTTTTTTTTCTTTGTTAAAAAGTTTTTTATTCCATAGATTAAAAACGGAATAAATAATAATATTATAAAGAAGAAGATTGGAGAAAAATAACACCAGTTTAAGAATTCAGGAAATTTAAATAAAACAATGACTAAGAGAATTAAATAAATAGACATAAATAACCAATAACGGTAAATAATCAAAAAAACTATATATAGAAATGTTAAAAATAGAAAGATCGATAATATATAATACGGAGTAATGGAAATCAATATTTCCCATTTGCGAAAAACAGATAGAACAATAATGAATAATAAAGCAGAAAAAATAATATAAGATGAAAAATATAATATAAAGGTTGGAATTTTTCCTTTATCGTTTTTTTTAATTGACCTATAATAGAAAAATACAATTAAAGATGGGAAAAATAATATAAAAAATATTATTAAAAAAGTAAGATTTTTAAGGAAAAATAGCGGAATCAAAAAACATAAAAAAAAAGTACACATAAAAATTAAAAAATCTTTTTTAATAGTCATTTTTTTACCTTCCTTTGCTACCGATAAACATCAGTTAAAATCCCTACCCAATGGCAACTATTTTTCCGTTTTTGAAACTTACAATTGTCAACAAACGAAACATTCCTCTGGTACATT
This sequence comes from bacterium, assembly GCA_030622125.1. Classification (GTDB taxonomy): domain Bacteria; phylum AUK180; class AUK180; order AUK180; family AUK180; genus JAUXGM01. The sequence continues at coordinate 3,326 of JAUXGM010000125.1, forward strand.
TTAAGACACAAGTTATTTTGAAAAGAACATTTTAATTGCGACAAGCATAAGAAAGATAGCGAATCCCTTTCTTAAAACAATATCGTTAAGATTGATAGCAAATTTTGCTCCCAAAAGCCCACCGATAAAAAATCCGCAAGCAATGATGGCTGCAATTTTAATGTCAATAAAGCCCGCTTTAAAATATGTAATTGCTGCAAGAAGACCGATCGGTGGAACCATAAGTGCAATCGTAGTTCCTTGTGCCATTTTTTGACTAAACCCAAAGAGAAATACCAATACGGGTATAAATAAAACGCCGCCGCCGATACCGATAATCCCGCTGACAATACCAACAATTAGCCCCAAAACCAAATATAAGATCATTGTTCCCATATTTTAATTGTCCCCGCTTTCCCGAATATTTTTTACTGCTTTAACCATATTTTTCAGAGCCGGTTTAACCTCTTCCCATCTCCTTGTTTTTAAACCGCAATCAGGATTTATCCAGAGTTGTTTAATCGGCAGGACCTCAATTAAGCAAGAAATCTGATCAGTCAATTCTTCAACCGAAGGAACGCGGGGTGAATGAATATCGTAAATCCCGGGTCCAATTTCATTTTTATACCCGATCTCTTTGAAAATTTTCAGAAGTTCGTTCCCGCTACGAGCAGTTTCTATAGTTATAACATCAGCATCCATAGCCTCAATTGTGTGAATGATATCATTAAATTCGCTATAACACATATGAGTATGAATTTGAGTCTCTTCTTTTGCCGTGCTTACCGCCAATTTGAAATTTTCAACAGCCCATCTTTCGTATTCGGATATATTTTCTTTTCTAATAGGATATGCTTCCTTAAAAGCAGGTTCGTCAACTTGTATGATCTTAATCCCGGCAGCTTGCAAATCAGCAATTTCATTACTAATAACAACGGCAATTTGTCTGGATACTTCTGATCTCGGTATGTCATCTCTGACAAATGACCAATTTAATAATGTTACAGGACCGGTTAACATACCTTTCATTGTCTTATTTGTTTTACTTTGTGCATAACTTATCCATTTTATGGTCATAGGTTCAGGTCTACTAATATCACCATAAAGGACAGGAGGTTTTACACATCTGCTGCCGTAGCTTTGAACCCAGCCATTTGAAGTAAAATGGAACCCATTAAGCATTTCACCGAAATATTCTACCATATCATTGCGCTCCGGTTCTCCATGAACAAGAACATCAAGCCCGATCTCTTCTTGAAAAGCAACGCAATCATCAATATATCTTTTTATGCCATTTTCGTACTGCTCTTTTGAAATAATCCCTTTTTTGAGATCGCGTCTTAATTTTCTGATCTCTTTTGTTTGAGGAAAACTTCCAATTGTTGTTGTTGGAAGTATTGGAAGATCTAACCTCTCTTTCTGGACCAATATTCTATCCTCATATACTTCATCTCGCTCCAGTTTTACAATAGTTCGTAACAGATCCTGAACCGCACTATTATTAATTATTGAAGAGGTTTTTTTCTCTTGAATTCTAAATTTATTGTTATCAATATGATCATTTTCCATAACAGATAACGGTTCTCCCTGGAAAACCTTAGCGATCAAAACAACTTCATTAATTTTTTCGCCCGCGAAACTAAGCCATTTTTTTATGTCGGATTCTTTTTCGCTCTCTATAGAATATGGCACATGGAGCAAAGAACAACTTGTTGAAATAATTATATCCTCTCTGGGAACATCATTAGAAATAGAATTCAGCAAATTAATTGTCCGCTGAATGTCATTGATCCAAATATTCCTACCATCGACAACCCCGGCAATAAGTTTTTTACCATTTAACAACTTTAATGCTTCTATGTTTTTACGACCGGAAACAAAATCTAATGCAATTCCCCATACAGAAGTATTTGCCAAAATCGATGTCGCCTCATTTGAATGCTCAAAATATGTGGAAACAATAATTTTAACTTTATCACTGATGGCTGAAAGAGCCGTATATGCCTTTTTAAGTAACTCTAATTGCTCAACAGTAGGGTCTTTTACAAAAATAGGTTCTTCAATCTGAAGATAGACATTAGAGTTAAGAGCAGAAAGTTCTTTAATCAATTGTTCATAAACAGGAAGAACTCTATTGAAATAAGAATAGCAATCTTTACCGTGGACATCCTTTGATAATTCCAAAAATGTTAAAGGACCGATAATGTTGATTTTTGGATCAATTCCAATTGTTTTTGCTTCATTATATTCTGATATGATCTTTGAAGAATCAAGATTGAATTGAAGATTTTCGCTCAATTCAGGAACAATATAATGATAATTTGTATTAAACCACTTTGTCATTTCCATAGCAACAGCAAGATCATTACCTCTTGCCATAGCGAAATATCGCTCAATGTTATCATCAATTTTTTTAAATCTCTCAGGTATGGCATTTAGCATGACAGCTGTATCAAGCATATTGTCATAAAAGCTAAAATCGTTACAGCTAATAAAATTGATGCCTCTGTTTTTCTGATAAAGCCAATGCTTTTTTTTTAACTCCGATGCTGTTTTTTGCAAATCTTCTATTGAACTTTTTCCTGTCCAATAACTCTCGAGAGCTTTTTTAAGTTCCCGATGTTCCCCTATTCTTGGAAAACCTGTAATAAGTGTCTTACATGTCATTTTTTTTCTCCTACATCCTCATTTCGTCCATTATGTCAAGCACGAGTTTATACCGGTTAAATGGTGTCATTATGCAAACACCGTCGGCAAGCTCTTTAATTTTTTCAATCAAATTGACGGCAATTTCAATACTTATCTTTCTTGAATCTTCTTTATTTCTGTTTTCAAATTTTTGTATCAATTGCCTCGGTATAGAGATTCCGGAAACCTCATTGTTTAAAAATTCCGCATGGTTATGGTTCAAAAGAGGCAGCATGCCGATAATTACGGGCTTCTTTGATTTGGAAATGACTTCCATCATTTTTTCCATAGAAGCGACATCATAAAACGGTTGGGTTTGGATAAAGTTTGCTCCGTTTGATATCTTCTTGTTCAAATGATCTGCCGCTCGTTTATTGTCTATGACCGAAGGACCGGCAGCGGTCCCGATAAAATAATCCGTCATTGTATTTATAGAATTGTTGAGGTAATCTTTTCCAATGTTGAGATTGTGTATTATACCTATCAAACCAAGGGCATTTACTTCATAGACCGCCGTTGCAAATGGATAGTCCCCTACCGATGGCGGATCCCCCGTTAATGCCAGAATGTTGTTTATTCCGAGAGAAGCCATACTGAGGAGCTCGGATTGAATTCCGAGAAGATTCTTATCCCTGCATGTAAAATGTATTATCACATCGAGCCCTATTTCTCTTTTTGCAATATACGAAAGGGCAGAAGTAGATTGTCTTAATTTTCCGAGCGGA
>JAUXGM010000061.1 GCA_030622125.1 bacterium
CCGCATTATCAATACTATTTTGAAGCGTATGATAAATGGCACTGCAAAGCAGTAGGGGATGGAACTAAAATAAGATGGTTATATGGAAGTGATCTAAGTGATATTAAAATATATCCAAATCCATGGAAAATAAAGACAAACGATAAATTATTTATAGAAAATTCAACTGATGAATTCACAATTAGTATATATACAATAGCTGGGAAAAAAGTTTTTGAAAAATATTATGGAAATAAGGATGATTTGATAGAAATTTCTTATAAAAATGATTTAAAAAATATTTCATCTGGAATATATTTAATAAATATTAGGAACAACTTTAATGGAAATGAAGTAAGAAAAATAGCATTAATTAAATAGGAGGTTTTATGCAAACTAAAAAGTTATTTTTTGTGATTTTATTTGTGGGGTTATTGATCTGCTCGGCATTTTCTCAAGAGTCAATATTAGTTGTAGTCAACCAGAATATTTATAATGCAATGAGTTCTGGTCAAAAAACAGTATTAAACAATTATATTGATACATTGAAAAATCGAGGATATTCGGTTCTGCCTTTAGAATTTTATGATTATTCATTTGAAAAGAATGGCAAAGGGATTTTAATAACGGGAAATGATCAAGTTGATAAGTTGAATAAGAAGTTTGAAGTTTATGAGATAGAGAGGGTCTTTAAGGATATTAATGAACCAACAACAAGATCCTATTCAAAGATAAAAAAGGAAATGGTAGAAGTTCCGGATCTATTTTCCATTTTTAAAATGAAATTGAAAAAAGATGTTAATGAAATGGAGGCAGTAAATAAATATAAAAATATTACAGAAGTTGAATGGGCAGAACCAAATTATATTTATAAAAACGATTTAGTATCCATAAATGATCCAGATTTTAGAAAACAATATGGATTAACAAATATACATGATTCCGAAACATATGGGAGAGAATGATGAAAAGATCAAGTTTTTTACTTGTATTATTTTTAATTGTGTTACTTAATTCAAATTGCTTTTCAGAAAGCCAAAATAATAATTTAGCTAAATGGCAGTTTGGTATTTCAAATGGTTTTAATTTAGGATTATTAATGGGAAGCGATTTATATTTTCCGTATTATGAACATACTAAATTTGAAAACGATTTTGAAATATTGAATATTAATGGAGCATTTCTTTTAAGAAACATTAACCGTCAAAATTATGTTAAGTTAGCATATCATTATTATGAATTTAAAGCATACTCAACTTTATACCCAATTTCTCCACCTGAAGTAAGTTTAAATATTCGAATAAATAGATTTTCACTTGAACTAATACATTCATTATTGTGTATTAAAATATTAAATACTAATATTTTGGCTGGTATTTCATTGAATCATATAAATTACTATTTTATTAAGAAGGATATTTGTGAAAGGGAAATTATCTTGAAACAACAACCCGAAAGTGGTAATTACTTTGGCTTTACTTATGGAATTGATTTTTTATTTTTTCCTAAAAAACCTATAAATTTTTCAATAAATATAACAAACAGGCAAATTTACATTAAAAATGAGTGGCGAAATTTTAATCTATTTTTAGAAATTTCTATTTCGACAAAATATATATAAGGAGGTAAATATGAAAAAAGGAAAATTTTTATTTTTATTAATGCTTTTACTAATTGTTGTAACAGGCTATCCTGATGAAGAAATGCCCTATTATTGGACTGAAGGTAAAAAAGTATACCTTGCAAAAAGTAATAATTTAGTTGTTATAAAAATCATAAGGAAGTTATCAAAGATAGAGAAATATCTAAAAGCCAAAAACATAAAGTGTGAAAGAAAATATAAATTTGCTATTATTGATAAAAAAATATTAAAGGAAAATGAGCTAATTAATAATAAATCTGATTACATTATTTATCCTCTTTATCAATATAAAAATGAGCCTGTAGTAATTACAAATGAAATTATGATCAAGTTTAAAAAAGGATTATCTGAAAATACAATATTTAATATCTTAAAAAAATATCCTGTCATAGTTCAAGAAATTAATAAATATGAAGATAGCATTTATCTTCTTAAAGTTAATAATAAAGAGGATATTCTTAAAATAGCTAATAGATTATATCAAAATAGAAATGTTATTTTTGCATCACCCAATTTTATTGAAAAATTGAAATATTATTCTGTACCAAACGATCCATACTTTCAAAATCAATGGTATTTAAATAGAATAAATTTAGATGCATGGGAAATTACAGATTGGGGTAAAAATGAAATAAAAGTAGCAGTCAATGATAGCGGGATTGATCTAAATCATTCTGATTTAAAAGATATTTTACTTTTGGGACGCGATACTTATGATAATGATAACGATCCAAGTCCTGATAATAGTTATTCTAAGGATTATCATGGAACAGCTTGTGCCGGAATAATTGGTGCAATTGCAAATAATAATATTGGTATCTCTGGTATTGCAGGTGGATTTTATCCTAATTATGGTGTTAAAATTATACCGGTTAAAATTTCTGGCCAAAATGGATATAGTAGTATTTATTCAGTTGGCAATAGCTTTTATTGGTGTGCTGATAACAATGTTGATGTAATTAGTAATAGTTGGAGTTTAAATTTGCCTTCTGATTTCGTTCATCAAGCCGTAATCTATGCTTCAAATAATGGAAGAAATGGAAAAGGTTGTATAATAATGTGTAGTAGTGGTAATGATGATGAAAATGTTATTTCAGAGCCTGCAAAATATAAAGAATGTATAGCGGTTGGAGCCTTAAATAAAGATGATAAAAGATTTTCGTCATCAGATTGGGGAAGCAATTATGGTAAAGAATTAAATATTATGGGATATGGCAATGATATATTTACAACTGATATTTCTGGGAATGAAGGCAAAACAAATTCTGATTATAATAGTAGTTTTGCTGGAACTTCTGCTGCTTGTCCGATGGTTGCTGGCGTTGCAGCGTTAATTTTAATGGAAAATCCAAATTTAACGAAAGATCAGGTTGAAGATATATTATATAAATCAGCAGATGATATTAAGAACACAGGATGGGACAAATATACTGGATATGGTAGAGTAAATGCTTTTAATGCTCTATTAGGATTTGGAACTACATATAAAGTAGCAGGTGTTCCTAAATTAAAAGTAGGTACTACATACAAAATCAAAAATATAGTGCCTGAATATTGCGGTGATATTACCGTTACAAAAGATAGAATTTTTCCAGATTTTAATAATTACTTTTGGTTTGATGGTAGAACTAATAATTTAAAAAGATTATCTTATGGTAAATATTATTTATATTTAGGGAAAAAAATGAAAGGCAAATTTTTTATTTTACCTGATGACAAAAAACCTATCATTAATGACATATACCGAATTTCAAATAATAAAATTTCATATTATGTTATCGATTGGAACAGCAGTAATAAATCAAATAATGGTGTATTTAATTCAATTTGGTTTTTAGATGAAAATGATAATATAATTACAGAATTATATCGTATGAAACCAGAATTTAGAATGCCAAAAACAATAACAATTCCACAAGATGTTATTGATTATGGATTAAATAAAGCAAAAATAATGATATTCTCAGTAGATCCAGCAGGAAATTATACCTCAAAAAAACGGAAAATTTCTGATTTAAAATATTATAATTGTTATATAGCAAATGGAAGTCATGAATATTATATGTGGTTTAATTGTAGGCATGAGAAATGTTATGTCAATAGAATGGAGGTGCGGGCAAATATTGTATTCCCAAACACTTATTCAGATATTCCAAATATAACAAATTTAAGAACAAATGGGTTCTCTCCTGCAAGCTCAAATAATTGTACTACTTATGCAGAAGTTTTACCTGATAGTTTTAAAACAGCTGGTAATGGATATGCCGGTTGTACGGTAAGGACATGGGTATATTGGATAAGTAAAGGAAGTAGCGGAACAGTAAATAAATGGTATCCTTGTTCACCGTATCAAGTAAATTTTGATTACAAAATTGAAGATAATGAAAATGGCGATAGAATAAATCCTTTCAATTATGAATATGGAGGGGATAATTCATTACATGTTAAGCGTTCAAAAAGAAAAAAAAGAAGGTATACATATTATATTTATCCAAAGGACCGCTCATATCAAATTTACAAGTGGATAAGAATTAGAACGGGAAAAAATAAAAGGTCAAAGGATGCAGGAACATATATAGATTATAAACACAATAGATTGGTTGTTAAGATTGAACTTAATGGTAAGTGGTATAGTAAGGCATATTTTAATTATGTGTATTTTGCACTTGGGAGAAAAGAAAGAATTGTAGGACCACCAGAAGGTAGTATTGATGATTTAGTTTTCAATACAATTGAACCTGATTATATTTGTAATAATGTTGATAATATTGAAGTAAATTATTCTATATCAGGAAATCAAATAGATTATCTTTGTTCAATGAATGTTTATAGTGAAGATGATCAATTGGTAAAAAAGTTAATAAATAATAAAAAAGCGGAAGGGAATTATGTGAGAAAATGGGATTTTACAACCGATAATTCATTATTTGATGCAGATGGGGATGGAAAAACCGATCCGGGAAAATATTTAATTAAATTTGAAATAAAAACAGCAGATGGTAGTGAAATACTTGATGCAAAATCACAAGAAATAAAAATAACAAGGGGTGATTATTATTATACGGAAAACGAAACAATAGATGACGGAATAAGAATGGATATTGGCGGAGCATACAGTTATGGAAGTGTTGATCAGGTTGATTCGCCTTTTATATTAAAATTATCAGATGGAACATACAGGATGTATTATGAAGCGGGACATGATGGAATATGGAATGGTGTTGAATATAAAGGTTGGTGGAGACGAATAATGACGGCACATTCAACGGATGGTGTTAATTGGGTAAAGGATGGTGAGATTAGCGGTTTTCAAGGAGGTTATCCTGATTATCAATGTCCGTCTGTTATGTTGTTATCGGATGGAAAGATAAGAGTGTATTATTCCGTTTGGGCAAAATTAATATCGGGAAGCAATAAAATATCGGCATGGACTTTGTCTGCAATATCAGATGACGGTATTCATTTTACCGTTGAGAATGGGAAAAGATTGGATTATGGCGGCGAATATGATACGGATAGAGCAAACAGGGCAAAGATTTATTTTGATGGAACGGATTACACAATGTATTATAGTGGGGGGATTGAGGATAGTTCTTCTTATTATATTCTTCAGGCAAATTCTTCTAATGGCTTGGATTTTACAAAAACAAATATACCGCTTGTAACGCCGGGTTGTTATTACGATTCAAGTGCGGTATATAATTCTGCAATTTCAAATGATAATACCCTTTACTATACGGGAACCAGACCGGGGAAAGAATGTATCTGCACTGCAAAAAAAATAGATAGCAATTATGAAAAGAATAAGACAATAAACTTTGTCGATAGTGTTGGAAATGATCTGTTTTCTGTCGGTTTGAGGGGGTATACACCGTATTTAATTGATATTGAAGGGAAAGAAATACTTTATTTTGCAGGATTTGACGGCTCTCATAAGAAGATTTATTCAAGAGGCTTTGATGCCACTACGAAGACAATACTTTTAAGTTCAATAGATGAAAAAAAATCTTTGATTGAAGATAACAATAGTTTAGAGAAAATAAACAATGAAACAACCTCACTTGAAAATTATTCTACCTTTTATTATGATTACCCAGATGTTAATGTTAGCATAAATGAAGAAAATCCCGAATCTAAAATGATGTCAAAAAATGAAATAAAAAAATATTCAGGTATCATCAATGTCAATGTCCGAGGGAATGGAAAAAGGAGTGATATAAAAAAAGTAAAACTCTATGTAGATGAAGAACTTATATCGGAGATAGTATTTAATGAATTAACTGCTGATATTGATACGGATAATTATTCCAATGGATTGCATAAAGTTATCGGTTGTGCCGTTGACAATGATGATTTTGAGGGAAGAAAGATAGTGCTTTGTGAATTTGAAGGAAAAAATGATGATGGCGGCGGCGGTTTTATTATTCCACCGGTTTATGATGATGATTGGACATTGACGGAACTTACAGGATTTAATAAACCGACATCTATTGCAGTGGGAAATTTTGAAAACCGTTGTTCGATGCTCATAGCAGATAGAAATGCAGGGGATATAACGGGGAATGACTCCGTGAAGGTATTTGATATTAAAGGGAATTTAATAAAAGAGATAAAGGATCTTCATAAACCCGAAAAGATATGCTTATCAAACAGTGGGGATTTGTATCTTTTAACAAATAACAGAGATGGAATATATAAATATGACGGTGAAAAGTTTGAATTATTTCTAAATATTAAAAATATTGATGATATAAAATGGAATGGATTAAGGGATAAGTTAGAGATTTTAAAGGCGAATGGTATCATTGAATATAATGAAAACGGTGAAAAAGAAAATGAACTTACCTTTACAAACGACTTGAATTCCTTTGATTTTGAAGGAGAAAAAATAATTGGGAATTTAATAGGAACAGGAGAATTTGTGAAAGTTACAAATGACTGTGTAATTTGTGATTATAAAAAAGAGATGACTGATTTTGTTATTAAAAATAATATTATCTATGGACTTGAAAAATATACCGATAATTTGGTAAAATATAATATGAAAGAAAAAACAATCTCAAATAACTTAAATAATCCAACTCAGGTTGTTGTATTTAATTACAATGAGGAAAAAATAATAGGAGTGGTTGAAAGGAATAGTAACAGGATTTTATTTTTTAGAGATAATAAGGAAATAGAAAATGAAGAGGAAAATGAGATAAAAAAGGTTGTAACATATCCCAACCCGGCAGGAAAAAATCTGCCTGTAAAGTTTATGGTTGAAGCAAAAAAAGGAGGAAAGATAGAACTTGAAATATACACAATTTCAGGAAAGATGGTCTATAAAATAGAGGAAAATGTATCAAAAGGTGAGAATATATTGAAGTGGTATAAGAAGAATAAAAGTGGAATGAATGTATCATCAGGAATATATTATTGGGCATTAAAATTTAATGGAAAGGCTGAAAAAAGAGGAAAGTTTGCAATAAAAAAATGAAAAATAAATTTAATAGGAGGATCTTATGGGTTTAGCGTATGCGTTGGCAGGTGTTTTTTTGGCGGTAGTACTTTCAGGAATCGGTTCCGCTATCGGAATTGGAACTGCCGGACAGGTAGCAAGCGGTGCTATGACAGAGCATCCCGAGCATTTTGGTAAATATCTTATACTTGTAGCATTGCCCGGTACACAGGGTATCTACGGCTTTGCTGTTGCATTTTTGTTCCTTTTAAAGTTAAAAGGGTTTGAATATATGATCACACCGCATATGGGATGGAACTTCTTTTTTGGTGCTTTACCTGTTGCCTTTGGTGGTCTTGTATCCGCAATATATCAGGGAAAGGTTTGTGCATCAGGTATTATGCTTACGGGAAAACAACCTGCTGAATCGGCAAAGAGCTTGATCATGGCAGCGATCGTTGAGTTTTATGCAATTTTAGGCTTTGTTATTTCTTTCTTCGCATGGTTGTGGCCCCTTAGTCAAAGTTTTGAATAGGTAATCTATGACAATAAATAAGATTATCAAAAAGATAACGAAAGAATACGAAGAAGAAAAAGAGAATATATTGAGTGAGGCACGGACTCAAAAAAAAGATAAGATCAAAAAGTCAAGAGAAAATATTCGTATTTGGAGTGATAATCAAAAGAAAATAATAGTAAATGAGATCCGGGAAAAGTATGTTAGGTTATATCGTGCACAGCGTTCAAGTGCTAAATTGGATGTCAATAGATTTAAAAAAGAGATAATAGACAGTGTATTCGAAAGGTTATCCGAATATGTTTTATCATTAGAAAAAGATGAATACCAACAGTTTTTTCTAAAATTTCTTGATCTGGAGTCTATCAAATCCATATCGGAATGCTATGTTGGAATAAAGGAAAAGAAAATTGATAAGACCTTCTTAAAATTGGTTGAGAAAGAATGCAAGGGTAGGTTTTCTTTAAAAGGAACGGTAGATACATTTGATTATGGGATTCTTTTTAAGGGAGAAACTTATGATATTAATCTCTCATACAATGAGATCATGGATATGATAAAAAAGAGATATCTGATGGAGATTTCCGGAAAATTGTTTGAATGAACAGAGAATTTTTTATTCCATCCTCATTTAACAGCAAATATGCTTATGCAAGCGGCAGAGTGAGGGCATTGGAAACAAAATTATTGGATCAGCAGAAGATTACAAAACTTGTTGTTACGGAAAATATCGAACATTTCTTCGGAGAACTTTCCGACTCACCCTATAAGAATTATATGGAGAAACTTGAGAAGTCGCTCTCATTTGAGGATCTGCTTTTTGAGGTTTACAATGACCTTATCGATGAATTAACGAAACTTTCTTATGAAAAGAAGATCGCTCAGTTCTTTGACCTTTATTTTGATACATACAATATAAAAATGATGTTAAAGCATCTCTATTACAAAAAACCATATCGGGAAAAACTCTTTCCTTATGGTAATATCGGAAAAGAAATATTTAAAGATGATTCTATTGTAATGGAGAGAATACCGAATATCTATCTTCCTATTTTTGAGAAGTATGAAGAAGATATAAAAGAAAATAAAAATGGTGAATTGGTAATAAATGAGGTTGTTGATAAATATTACTATGAAGAAATATCAAGAGAAGCAAGGGAGATCAGATCGGAATATCTGATCTTTTTGAATACCCATAATATTGAACTTATAAACTGTTACACTCTACTTCGTAGTAAGGTATTCGGCTTTCCGCACATAATTCTTTTAAGGGATGGATTTACCGATATTAAAGAACTTACAAGATTAAAAGACCAAAATTTCGACGAGATTATGAAATATTTTATCCATTCGGGGTATGAAAAATTACTTGATAGTCGTATCAAAGAGCCGTTGGAACTACTTAAAAATTTTACTATTAAAAAAAATCAATATATTAATGGAATATATGATTATTCTAAATATATCACGATGGGTATTGAGGTTTTGATAATTTATTTTTATGAAAAAAGAGAAGAGTTGAATATCTTACGAAAGATATTCTTATCGAAATTAAGAAATTTAAGCAGCAAGGAGATTATGGAATTATTATGAGTCAGATAGCAATAATCGGTGATAAAGAAACCATTTTTCCATTTAATGCCGTAGGTTTTGATATCTTTGTAGCGAGCAGTGAAAATATTCAAGATATTTTTAAAGAAGTCATTTCATCTAATAAAAAGGTTATCTTTATTACCGAAGAACTTGTTCCATACATAGAAAAGGAAATTAAAGAAACAATGAGACATCCTTTTCCCGTTGTTACCTTTATTCCCTCAATAACGGGTGGAGAGGGGAACAGAGAGAATATCGTTAATTTGATCGAAAGGATCGTAGGTCCGAATTTATTAAAAGGGGATTGATTATGAGTAATATAAAAGGAATAATTACCAAAGTTGCAGGTCCATTGGTCGTTGCCAAAGGGATGTCAAATGTAAATATGTTTGATGTTGTTAAGGTTGGTGAACTTGGGCTTATTGGTGAAGTTATTGAGATTCACGGAGACAATGCTTATATTCAGGTTTATGAAGAAACCGGAGGGCTTGGTCCCGGTGAAAAGGTTATATCCTCCGGTGCTCCACTCTCCGTTGAGCTTGGTCCGGGGCTGATCGGTACTATCTACGATGGAATTCAACGACCATTAAAAGATATAGCAGCAATTTCAGGGGATTTCATTACAAGGGGAATAGAACTTCCCGCATTGAATAGAGAAAAGAAATGGGAATTTATGCCAACGAGAAAAAAGGGAGATGCGATTCAAGCAGGTGATATTATCGGTGAAGTAAATGAAACGGATATCATCAGTCACAAGATAATGGTTCCATTAGATATTTCTTTTGGAAAGATAAGATCCATAGAAAAGGGTATATTTACCGTTGAAGATGTTATTGCCGTAATAGAAGATAAAAAAGGGAAAGAACATAAGATCAGACTTCTTCAGAGATGGCCGGTTCGAAAACAAAGACATTATTTAAGGAAAAATTCACCTTCAAGACAACTTGTTTCAGGGCAGCGTGTAATAGATTCATTTTTTCCAATTGCAAAAGGCGGAACTGCCTGTGTTCCGGGTCCATTCGGTTCAGGTAAAACAGTGATCCAGCACCAGCTTGCAAAATGGGCTGATGCCGATATCGTTGTTTATGTTGGTTGTGGTGAGCGTGGAAATGAGATGACGGATGTTTTAAATGAACTTCCGGAACTTATTGATCCAAGAACCGGAAAATCCCTTATGGAGAGAACTATACTTATTGCAAATACATCCAATATGCCTGTTGCTGCAAGAGAAGCATCTATTTTTACAGGAATTACTCTTGCGGAATATTTCAGAGATATGGGTTATGATGTTGCACTAATGGCTGATTCTACTTCTCGTTGGGCTGAGGCACTAAGAGAGATATCAGGTCGGCTTGAAGAGATGCCGGGTGAGGAAGGTTATCCTGCCTATCTTGGAACAAGGATAGCAAATTTTTATGAGAGAGCAGGTGCAGTCACCTGTCTTTCAAGTGATAAAAGAGAAGGTACTATATCTGTTATCGGTGCAGTGTCTCCTCCCGGTGGCGATCTATCCGATCCGGTTGTTCAGGCAACACTTCGTGTTGTTAAGGTATTCTGGGCACTTGAAGCTATGCTTGCATACAAAAGACATTTTCCGGCAATTTCCTGGTTAAATTCATATTCTCTTTACTACGATAATATTCAAAAAGAAGTTGAAAAAAGGATCGGCAGCGAATGGACAAATATGAGAGGAGAGGCATTAAAATTACTGGAATTAGAGGCGGAACTTATAGAGATAGTTCGTCTTGTCGGACTTGAATCACTTTCACAAAAAGACAGACTTATATTGGAAACTTCACGGTTGATAAGAGAGGATTTCCTTCACCAAAATGCCTTTTCCGATATAGATACCTATACCTCATTTGAAAAAATGTATAAGATGCTTTCCGTTATTTTATATATGAATAAGACATCTGAAGTTGCTATTGAAAATAAGGTTACGGTAGAGGAACTTTTTAAGATAAAAGCAATTGAAAAGATCGCAAGAATGAAATATATACATGAAGATAATATTGCCGAGATAGACAAGATAAAAGATGAGATTTCTACTGAGATTAACAATTTAATTAAGGCGGTGGAGGAATAAAATGGCAAAAGAATATAAAACATCCGTTGAGATATCCGGACCTCTTCTTTTGGTTGAAAAGGTTGAAGGCATCAAGTATGAAGAATTGGTTGAGATAGAACTTAAAAATGGTGAGATTCGTAGAGGACAGGTGCTTGAGATTGATAGGGACAGAGCATTGATCCAGATTTTTGAAGGTGCATCGGGACTAAATTTGCCTGAGGCAAGAATAAGATTTCAAGGAAAAGGAATAGAGATAGGACTTTCCAAAGATATGCTTGGGAGGGTGTTTGATGGACAGGGAAGACCAATAGATGGTGGTGGTGAGATATTTCCCGAGGAAATAAGAGATATCAATGGAGCACCGATAAATCCATATATGCGAACCTATCCATCCGAGTTCATCCAAACAGGTATCTCTTCCATAGATGGTTTGAACACACTTGTAAGGGGACAGAAGCTTCCTATATTTTCCGCTTCAGGATTACCCCATGCCCAGATGGCAGCTCAGATCGCAAGACAATCAAAGGTTCGCGGTAAAGGTGAAGACTTCGCAGTCGTTTTTGCTGCAATGGGAATTACATTTGAAGAAGCAGATTATTTTATAAAGGACTTTCAAAAAACAGGGGCAATAGAAAGAGCTGCTCTATTTATAAATCTTGCGAATGATCCGGCAATTGAGAGGATCGCTGTTCCAAGAATGGCATTGACCGCAGCGGAATATCTTGCTTATGAAAAGGATCTCCATGTTCTTGTCATCTTAACGGATATGACCAATTATTGTGAGGCATTAAGAGAAATATCCGCAGCAAGAAAGGAGGTTCCGGGCAGACGAGGTTATCCCGGTTATCTATACACTGATCTCTCAAGCATATATGAAAGAGCCGGAAGAATTAAGAATAAAAAAGGCTCCATTACACAGATCCCGATATTAACAATGCCCGAGGATGATAAAACCCATCCGATCCCGGATCTTACAGGTTATATTACCGAAGGACAAATCATTTTATCGAGGGGGCTTTTAAAAAAAGGTGTTTATCCACCCGTTGATGTTCAAGCATCACTTTCTCGTTTAAAAGACAAAGGTATAGGCAAGGGAAAGACGAGAGAAGATCATGCGGATGTATTTAATCAGCTTTTTGCTATGTATGCCCAGGGTCTTGAAGCAAGGGAACTTGCCGTTATACTTGGAGAAGGAGCACTTTC
>JAUXGM010000158.1 GCA_030622125.1 bacterium
TAACTCCTTCTATCCGTCCAAGTATCATAGCAGCCGACATCATCACCGCACCGGTATTCCCGGCGGAAACAAAGCCGTCTATCTTTCCCTCTTTATGATCTCTTAAAGCAATTGCAATTGAAGAATTCGGTTTTTCTTTAAATGCCTTATGAGGTCTTTCCTCCATTGTAACTTCTTCTTCACAATGAACGATCTCAAGATTGGGTGGTATTTTTTTCCAGGGTTTCCACTTATATAATTCTTTTTCCTCTTTTTTAATAAAAGCCTCTCTTCCATATAGAACTATCGTATCATTTGTTAGTATTTGAGCTGCTTCTATGGCTCCCTCTAATGTAACCTTGGGACCGAAATCCCCGCCCATTGCGTCCAAGCCTATTCTCATAATTTATTCTTCAATAGTTAATATTTGTTTATCCCTGTAATATCCGCAATGTGGGCAAATACAATGCGGTCTTTTCGGTTGTCCACAATGTGAACATATAGAGATTGCCGATCTTTTGGATTTGATCGCATGAGATCTCCTTATTCTGGTCCTTGATCGTGATTTTTTTACTTTTGGTACTGGCATCTTTTCCTCCTAATACTTAATTCCTTTACAGACCTTGTTGCAAAGCGGTTTCATAGGAATAAACAATAAAACCGTATCCCTGATCTGGTCTGCAAAATTTATATATCCTGCATTATAAAAGAAGAGATCACTTTTTTCACCTTCTTTATAATTTCTCCTATCCTCCGGAAGAAACAGAAAATTAAAATTTCCATTGATATGTTCTTTGTATTTTTTTCCACATCTCGAACATATCAGATCTACATCTGTTTTTACGAAGCCGTTAATGTAGATATTTCTTCCTTGCTTAACAAAGTGCCCTTTAACTGCAATCGGGTTGAAATTGTTGCCAAGTACAAGTTTTTCGGACCGTTCAACTATGTTAAAGTCCCCTTGTCCACTTGATATTTCATCAATTGAAAGATTAAATAAGGTACTCGTAGACATATAACTCATAATTTTAAAATATAAAATGTATTATAATTCTTTAACTAAAAAAAGTCAAGTTTTTTTTTGATTTTCAGCCAGGTATCCCGTAAGGTAGCAGTTCGGTTGAAAACCAAATTGCCCTCTTTTGAATTCCTTGTATCAACACAAAAATATCCAAGTCGCTCAAACTGATAAATATTTCCGGGGGTTGCCGATTTAATAGATGGTTCGATAAAACAATCATTCAGGGTCTTCAATGAATCGGGATTTAAATTTGCCGTAAGATCCTGCCCTTCATCTACCTCATCGGGATTCTTCTTTATAAAAAGATGATCGTATAACCTTACCGTTGCTTTTACGGCATGTCTTATGGAAACCCAGTGTAATGTTGCCTTTGAGCGTCTACCATCCGGAGCATTTCCACCGCGGGTTTCAGGATCATAAGTGCAATGAATTTCTGTAATATTTCCATTATCATCTTTAACGATATTCGTACATTTTATAAAATAAGCATATCTAAATCTTACCTCTCTTCCGGGAGCTAAACGGTAAAATTTTTTCACCGGTTCCTCCATAAAATCTTCTCTTTCAATATATAATTCTCGTGAAAAAGGAACCATTCTTGTACCGGCATTGGGATCTTCGGGATTATTTAAGGATTCCATTTTTTCTTCCTTATCCTCAGGATAATTTGTAATAACGACCTTCAATGGATTTAAAACACCCATAACACGAGGAGCGATCCTATTTAGATTTTCTCTTACAAAATGTTCCAAATACTCTACATCCACTATGCTGTTGCTTTTTGCAATACCGATATTATCAATAAAATCACGAATTGCCTTCGGCGGATATCCCTTTCTTCTCAATCCTGAAATCGTAGGCATACGGGGGTCGTCCCAACCGGAAACATACCCTTTTTCAACTAAGTTCAATAATTTTCTTTTACTTAAAACCGTATAAGTAATATTTAATCTTGCGAATTCTATCTGCTGCGGATGATATATATTTAATTTATCAAGAAACCAATCATAGAGCGGTCTATGGTCTTCAAATTCAAGTGTACATAAAGAATGCGTAATACCCTCTATTGAATCGGAAAGACAATGTGTAAAATCATACATTGGATAAATGCACCAATTATTTCCAGTTTCATGATGTTCCCTATGTAATATCCTATACATTACAGGATCACGCATATTCAAATTTGAAGATGTCATATCAATCTTTGCTCTTAGGGTTTTTGAACCGTCGGGAAAATCGCCTGCCCTCATCTGTTTAAATAATTTAAGATTTTCCTCAATTGAACGATCCCGATAAGGGCTTTTCCTTCCAGGTTCGGTTAATGTTCCCCTATAGTTTCTGATATCCTCTGGTGAAAGATCATCAATATAAGCAAGTCCTATTTTTATCAAATCAACCGCATATTCATAAATTTTTTCAAAATAATCAGAGGCATAGAATAATCTATCATTCCAATCAAAACCGAGCCATTTTACATCTTCCTTGATTGAATCAACATATTCCACCTCTTCTTTACCGGGATTTGTATCATCAAATCTAATATTACACAGACCATTATATTCTTTTGCAATACCGAAATTCAGGCAAATGGATTTTGCATGACCGATGTGCAGATAACCATTCGGTTCGGGTGGAAAACGGGTGTGAATTCTTCCATTATGTTTATTTGTTTTTATATCCTCTTCAATGATCGTCTTAATAAAGTTTATCTTTGTTGTTTTTTCATCTTCATTTTTCATAGATGTCTCCAATAAATTCTTACAATAGTTACTTTTCTCTAACCTGATTTTATCAAAAAGTAATGTATATGTCAAATAAGAGGTTAGAGGCAGTAAATAGTTGAGAATTGAGAGTTGAGAATTGAGAGTTGAAAATCAGTACCCAGTATACCGTATTCCGTGTTGAGTAAATAGAAATGGAATTTCTTAAACTCAGTACGAAAAACTTAGTACTTAGTACGATTACTCCTTGAACTTTTGAACTTTTGAACCTTTTAACCTTTTTTTTTGGTGTGTCCCAAGAATGTGTCCCGGATTCTTCCTTAGATAACGATAGACCACCCGAAAACAGTATAGACAAGGGAATAAGGCAACAAGGAAATAAGGAAATACGGAAAACAATATTAAACTCCAAAAACAAAAAACCAATAGTATCAGCGTCAAGTGGGGCACCCCTTTTCGTAAAGCGAAAAAGAGTGTCCCCTGTTACCAAGGGAATCCAGTTGCAAACTCGTTCCCCACGGCTGTCATTCTGAGCCCCGAATTTTATTCGGGATAAACTGCACGAAGAATCTATCTGTTCTTTTCATCTTTCATTCTCTTACCTTCGACTTTTGAAATATGAGATTATTACGGAAACGTTCTCAAATCATAAGGTATCAGGACGCACTTTTCACTTTGTTTAAAGTAACGTCCCTCATGTGGGACTTTGTTCCTGATTTCGTCGCTTTTCACTTATTTTTCGGTGTGTTTCAAGATATTCGCACTAAATAATTTGATTTTTGGGGTTAAAAGAGGTATAATTAAATAGATGAAAAGGCATATTGGTAAAATAGTGAGTTTTTTGGATAATTTAGAAAAGGGAGGAAATGATGAATGAAAAAGAGCAACTATTGGGGGGGATCCGAACCATTCGGATATACAATGTTATATGAAATTTCTTGTATATAGTAGAGGAAGAGGATCATGCTAACTGGAATTCATTTTCTTCTAACTTACATGTGCAATTTAGAATGTGATCATTGTTTTATATACAGTGGTCCGAGTGCCAAGGGTACTTTTACTTTGAGCCAAATACGGAAGGTTCTTAATGAAGCAACAAAAATCGGCACAATAAAGTGGATATATTTTGAAGGCGGTGAGCCGTTTTTATTCTACCCTTTAATGCTTGAGGGAATCAAAATTGCTCGTAGCATGGGGTTCAAGGTAGGCGTGGTAACTAATGCGTATTTCGCAACATCTGAGGAAGATGCAGAGCTTTGGCTCAAGCCTCTTCGCAGATTAGGAATATCTGACCTTAGCATAAGTAACGATTCCTTTCATTATGAAGAGGAAAAAGATAATCCTGCTAAACGAGCTTTAGCCGCGGCAAAAAGATTAAATATGCCTGTGGATTCGATTTGCATTAAGAAACCTGCGGTTGAAATGAGTATAGATAAAGAGCAAAAAAAGGGGGTACCGGTTATTGGCGGCGGCGCTATGTTTAGAGGAAGAGCAGTTGAGAAACTGGTCAAAGGGTTTCCACAAAGACGGTGGGAAGAATTCACAGAATGCCCGTACGAAGATCTAAAAGAGCCGGAGAGAGTTCACCTTGATCCATATGGTAATGTCCATCTTTGTCAAGGATTAAGTATGGGCAATATGTGGGAAACCCCTTTTTCAATGCTATTTAAGAATTATGATGCCGATTCACACCCCGTATGTGGTCCTTTGGTTAAAGGAGGACCTGCTCTTTTAGCTAAAGAATACAATATTAAACACGATGATGAATATATCGATGCCTGTCATTTTTGCTATCTTATTCGTTTGGCATTATTAGATAGGTTTCCGCAATATCTTACGCCAAGACAAGTTTATGGATTAGAATAAAGATTGGCAACTTCTCAAAATCCAAATCCGTAAAATATTTGAAAAAGGTCTGAATATTTGTTATTATATCTTTATGAAAGATATTTACAGTATTGACGCTTATGCTTATGATCTGCCGAATGGAATGATTGCCGGATATCCGACGGA
>JAUXGM010000190.1 GCA_030622125.1 bacterium
AATCGTAATGGGCGCATATATTTTTTTCGGGACTCCAATAAATGAAAAAATCCCCATAAAAAATAGAGTTAAAATAGATACATGAAGTCCACTCACTGCAAGGACATGGTTAACGCCTGCTCTCTTAAAATCATCCTTGATCTGATAGGTTGCATTAGGTAAGAATATTCCATCAAGACCGTATCTAAGCCCAAGTGTAATACCCCCCAAAAATGCCGATTCAGGGAAAGGAACGGTTCGTCTTATTGTTTTTAAAAATTTTCTTTTTATATTCAGAGAAAATGCAATAAACGAGTTCTTTTTTACTATCTCATCAGCAGTAATATCGTTTGTATTTTTAAAGTACGCTGTATAGTAGATATGGTTGCTGCCAAGAAATTTTCTGTAATCAAAGCCGCCGGGATTTGTCGGACCCTGCGGGCGTTTCAAAGTTCCGGTAAAAGTAATAAAATGACCATAGTTTAAAAATTTCGGGTATCTGCCTTTTTTCCATGAATAGGTCATAAGTATCTTTCCGGATTTTACTTCTTTTGACTTTTTACCGTTAATGGAAATTTTAAGCGGCTTTAAATATACCCTTACCTTATTTTCGAAGAAATCCGGTTCACGATAAATGTATGCTCTTACCGTTGCATTCACGCTGTTTTTGCCGGCTGTTATTTTTAAAAGGTTGCCTTCTTTATTTGTGTCAAACGAATTATGTGCAAGAAAGACCCCAAAAATCAAGGGCAGGAGGTAAAAGATAATAAGAACAGGCAGCCGTTTTATGTAGCCCCATTTTTTGTATGAGTATAAACAAAAAAATAAACCGACAACCAAAATAGAGATCAGAATAAAAAATAAGGTTGAAACAGGCAAGATCGGATAAATACCGAAGGTAAGCAAGATCCCAACAACAAAGGCAATTGTAAATATATAAAGTTTCTTTTCCCAATACATATTTATTTCTCTAAATATTCGTAGTAAGTTGAATTAGATTTTAAATTGCCGTCAAAATTATAATTTTTATTTAATGTCAGAACTATAATTGCCAACGCAATCAATATTAGTACCCCGATAAGTATAAACGGTTTTTTACATTTTTTCATTAACCTCTCCAATCAATATAGAATTTTATCCTCTTTTCGGGAACGGTATCCTCATTTCTTGCAGAATTATCCTCCGTATAATATCTTCGCTTATAACCTAATGTGATCTTAACCTTTCTTTTAAATAGATATTTATAGAGATTAAACTGAAATTCCCTATATTCCTGTCCCGATGAGGAATCATATTTACGATAAAGATTATCATCGTTAAATTTGAATGAGAATAGAATGTTTACGGGGTGCCCTTTGTAATTTATTCTATACTGCAATGCGGAGGATGGTTTTTCCTGCGGCTCCGAGTGTTCCATATAGGTTCTATATCTATAAACGGTTGACATTCTCAATTTTTCCGATGGTTCATAGTTCAATGTTATGTAGGTATATACGCTTTTATCCGTTTCACTATGATCAGTTGTATAGGAATCATTCAGATCCCTTCCAACATCCTTGTTTTTATATCTTTCGGAGATATTGATATCAACAAGTGGCGATATCGGATATTTTATTCCAATAGTTCCGTCAAAATTGGTCTGTAAGGTTGAATAAAGTCTCCAAATATCAAGTTTTGTTCTTATCTCAGCTCTTTTAATTTTCATCTTTGAATTTAGTTTTATTCCTCTCTCATTCTGTGCGGAAAATTCAGATGGTGTATCCCATGTTGCATAAGTGTAACTGTATGTATTTTCAAAGAATCTGCTGAAATCACGGTAAATAAATTCAAGATTAAACTTTTTTTGCTTTAAATAACTTCTGAAAACAAAGCCGTAAGCACCTGTCGGAAGTTCACTGTATTCGGATTGAAGCGTTAGGTTTTTAAATGGTTTAAAATTTGCATTGATACCATAAACAAAGGCATCATACATATCCTCCGAATAGGTGTAAGGTCTATAATTTTCCGTTTCAAAATCCTCTTTTGTATGGTATAAGGTAAAACCGATCAAATTATTCTTATTTCCTATATCAATATGTCCGCCGTAAACCGTTTTCTTGATGTAATTAGGAATTGATCGCATACTTGATGCAAGAAGCTCATAATCCTCTTGACTCGTTACCTCTTCCTCATTTGTCAGTTCAAGTAAGCCCGAATAAACGGTACATTTGTCTCCTATCCTTGAATAAAATCCATATATAGTTATCGGATTGATACTCAATCGGAGTCCACCGCCAAACAATCTTTTATAATCGGAACTTTGATTTGATGAGATATCACCTTTAAATCCATTCAATCCCCTTCTGCCCGATTCATTGAAGGTTGAACCAAGACCAAAAGCCGCACCGAAATTTCCGAGTATTATCTGGAATTTCTCCGTATTGAAATCAATATATGCCTTTGGAATGGTATAATGTGTTTTTTTCGGATCAATAATGACATCACCGGGCTCTGCTATGATCTTTCCATCCTCATCATATTGGATTGATCCGTTATAGACCTCAAAGTCGGTTGTTTTCCATTTCCTCTCTTCATTTATCCCAATATCAATTTTTTTACCCCATTTAAACCTCCCGACGGTTTGGAAATAGGGTGT
>JAUXGM010000013.1 GCA_030622125.1 bacterium
ACATTGGATCAATGGGCAATCAACGGAACGATCACAGACGGCGCTAATCCTCTACAAGATGTTACAGTTTCAATAACAAAGGATGGAGTACCTTTAACCCCAGTCACAACAGATGCATCGGGAAATTATGCATTTAATAATTTAGATTCCGGTACAATTTATGTTGTTACTCCATCAAAGGCACACTGGACATTTTTGCCAATTAATAGGACTTATGCAGATCTAAGCGGTGATGTTAACAATGCTGATTTTACTGGAACATTGGATCAATGGGCAATCAACGGAACGATCACAGACGGCGCTAATTCTCTACAAGATGTTACAGTTTCAATAACAAAGGATGGAGCACCTTTAACCCCAGTCACAACAGATGCATCGGGAAATTATGCATTTAATAATTTAGATGCCGGATGTACCTATGTTATTTTTTCAACAAAGACACACTGGACATTTTTGCCAATTGATAGGACTTATACAGATCTAATCGGTGATGTTACGAATGCTGATTTTACTGGAACATTCAATCAATGGACAATAAGTGGAACGATTACAGATGGCATAAATCCAATTTCTGGAGTAACAGTTACTTTATCCGGCGATTCATCAGACAGCAAAGAGACAGGAATAGGTGGTTATTATGAATTTACTAATCTGACAGAAGGATCTACTTATATTATCACTCCCACAATGGAAAATTGGACATTTACACCTGAAAATGCACCTTTTGCAAATCTGAATAGTGACGTAACA
This sequence comes from bacterium, assembly GCA_030622125.1. Taxonomy (GTDB): domain Bacteria; phylum AUK180; class AUK180; order AUK180; family AUK180; genus JAUXGM01. The sequence goes on from JAUXGM010000013.1 coordinate 751, forward strand.
CAAGATTTTATTGGTACAAAAAATTTTGCTGAAAATCTTGATAATGTTATTGTTTATCCAAATCCATGGAAATCAGATATAGGAGTAGATGTAGTTACATTTTCAAATCTGACAGAAAATACAAAGATAAAGATATATAATGTAGCAGGTAGTTTTATAATTGAACTAATGCCTGATGGCATATCTTATTCCTATAATCTTCAGAATAAAGATGTAGATGATATTGCTTCAGGGGTATACATTTTTATCATTTCGAATGATAAAGGAGATAAGAAAATTGGCAAGTTTATGGTGATAAGATAAGCAAAGCGAGTACGAACAGACTAATATAGGGATGTACCTAAAAAAAAGTTAAAAAGTAACGAAGTCATTATGATTAACGGGACATTCCTTTGAAAAAGGTGTGCCCCAAGACTGTGTCCCGAGGCAACCAAGGAAATCCAATTGCCTGTCTGCGTATTGTCGCACAGCACAGGTAGGGAATCTCCGTGGTAAAAAAAAAATCTTATTTCACAAAAAACAAAAAAAACTTGAAAAAAAATATAAATATGTTATAATTAAAATTATGAAAATAATGGAAGTGTATTGCCTTAATTTCAATTCTCCCTTTTCAATTGTGAAGAGGCTCAGAAATTTGAATATTGCAGCGTATCGTAAGATAGTAAAACGAAATTACTAAATGGAGGAAAAAATGGAAGTGAAAGAAATCCTAAAAAACATTATTGAAGGTCTTGTTGATGACAGAGATGCAATAGAAATTGAAGAAGTGCAAAGTTCTACGATGTTTGTCTATGAAATCAAAGTAGGAACGGATGATATTGGTAAGGTTATTGGAAAATCAGGTAGAAACGCTACTGCTATAAGAACTATTATTACATCTATCGCAAGAAAACAAGGTAAAAGCGCTCATATCAAATTTAATGATCGCGCCGAAAGATAATTATTTATTGATCGGCAAATTAATTGGAACCTTTGGCAACAAGGGTGAGTTAAAGCTCTTTTCGGCATGGACTGTTGATATTGAAATATTTATCGGGAAAGAACTTTGTGTTCATCTACCGAATAATATTGATAAAGAGGTCGTTTTAAAAAGTGCAAGGAGACATAAAAATGTTTTCCTTGTGAACCTTGACCCTTATTGTAATATCGAGAGTGCAAAAGAATTAATTGGCGGAGATGTTTATACTAATGATAAATATCTCTCCAGAGAAAATGGCGAGATCTATTTTTCTGATATTGACGGTTTTGAATGTTGTCTTGAATCGGGAAAAATATTCGGCAGATTAGTCGGATTTAAGGAAGTACCTCAATACGATCTTTTCGTTATTGAAAGAAAAGATGGCAGCCAAATAGATATTCCCAATATTCCGGAATTCGTGAAAACAATTGAGCGAATAAACAGGAAGATCATATTTTTTAGTAATAGAATCAAGGATTACTATGAAGATTGATGTTGTTACCATTTTCCCTGAGCTCTTTGAATCATTTTTGAAGGTAGGACTGCTTGGAAAAAGTGTAATGGAAGGCAAATTGCAAATAAGTATTCATAACCTCAGAGATTATACCACCGATAGGCATCATCAGGTAGATGATTATCCTTATGGTGGTGGCAGAGGAATGATATTTATGATAGAACCTCTTTACAACGCTTATGAGAGTTTAAGGCGGAATGATACTTTTATGATCTTAATGAGTGCGGATGGAAAATTGCTTACCAATGCCCGAACAAAAAAAATAAGTAAAAAGAGGCATATTTTGATCTTTTGCGGAAGATATGAGGGCATTGACGAGAGATTTAAAAGATTTGCGGATATGGAAATATCAATCGGTAGGTATGTAGTTTACGGTGGCGAGATCCCTGCAATGGTTTTGATAGAAGGTGTAACCCGATTTTTACCGAATATTCTTGATAGTGAGGTAGTGGAAAATGAAACCTATTCTCAAGGAAATTTGAGTGATTTCCCACAGTATAGCAGACCTCGGGAATTTAAAGATATGAAAGTTCCGGAAGTTCTTTTAAACGGAAATCATAAAGAGATAGCAAAATGGCGAGAAAAACAGAGAAAAAAAATATAGGGAAATTTAAAAGCAGTATTTATACGGCTTTGGTAAACTATCCGTCATTGAATAGATCCGGTGATATTGTTACTACATCTATAACACCTCTGAGTATCCATGACATTGCGAGAGCATCCGCTACATACAATGCCAAAAAATACTTTGTAGTAAATCCCGTAAATTCTCAGAAGCGACTGATAAAAAGAATAATTGAGTATTGGAATAATGGTTTCGGCAGCCTTTATAATACAAATAGAAAAATAGCATTAAAAACCATTAAACCGGTAAATAATCTTACGGAAGCGTTCAGATGGATTGAAAAGGAAGAAAAAAGAATGCCGGAGATCGTTGTAAGCTCGGCAAAACACTTTCCTAACACCATATCTTTCAAAGAATTGAGAAAAAAGATATTTGATGAAGATAAAATTTTTCTCTTGTTGTTTGGAACAGGCTGGGGTTTACCTGATGAAATTATTATGGAATCGGATTATATATTGGAAGCAATAAATGGCTACAGCACTTTTAATCATCTTTCTGTTAGAAGCGCAGCCGCAATTATATTGGATAGATTATTATGTATGGAGGAATAATATGGAAGATTTAATGGGCGAAATAAAAAAGCATTATGAAGAGAAAATTCGCAAGGAAAAGACAATACCGAAATTTTCTGTTGGAGATACCGTAAAGGTATGGATACGGGTTATTGAAGGAAATAAATCCCGATTACAGGGGTTTCAAGGTGTTGTAATTAGAAAAAAAGGTAAAGGAATTGAAGCAACATTTACCGTTAGAAGGGTATCAATGGATGTAGGAGTTGAAAGAATATTTCCTCTCTATGGTCCGACGGTTGAAAAGGTAGATGTGATCAAAAAAGGTAAGGTAAGACGCGCAAAGATATATTATATTAGAGAAAGAAGAGGAAAATCGGCAAGGATCAAAGAAAGGAAAAAATGACGGAATTGATTGGGAATATCTCAGATATAGGGATGCTCTCAGAATTGGAATTTTCTCTAAAAAAACAGGGTTATAATTATATTTGCGGTATAGATGAAGCGGGTAGAGGTGCTCTTGCCGGACCGGTTGTCGTCGGCAGTGTCATTATCAACGAGAAAATAGATGGGATAACCGATTCAAAAAAAATCAGACCGAAAAAACGCGAATTACTTTTTAAAGAGATCCAAAAACAAGCACTTACATACAGTGTCGGAATTATCTATCCGAATGTAATTGATAAGATAAATATTCTTAATGCTACAAAAAAAGGCGTAGTAAAAAGTGTGGAACTTTTAAAACAAAAACCGGATATATTGGTTCTTGATGCTTTAAAGGTAAAAGAAATTAATATAGAACAACTATCATTTATAAAAGGTGATCTATACATATATTCAATAGGTGCTGCCTCCATTATCGCTAAGGTTATTCGTGACAGAATAATGCGGTACTATGATAAAATATATCCTCAATACGGCTTTGCTTCGCATAAGGGTTACGGTACAAAATTACATATCAGAATGATCCGAGAGAATGGAATATCGCCTATTCACAGAAAAAGTTTTGAACCCATATATTCATTGAACAAGGGGGACCTTTTTGAAAGATAAACGAAAAATCGGAAAAAAATATGAAGAAATCGCTTCTCAATATCTGATGCAGCATAACTGGAAAATACTTGAGAAGAATTACACATTTCACCATAAAGAAGTTGATCTGATCATCCAAAAAGAAGATGAGATATGCCTTGTTGAGGTAAAATATCGGAGGAGCGATAGTTTTGGTGAACCAAAGGAATTCGTTAATGAAAATAAGAAAAGAAATATAAAAATGATCGCAAAATATTATATTAGTTCAAAGAAATTATTTGACAAAAACATCACTTTTGGTATAATATCAATAACAAATGGTAAAATAAATTTTGAGAGAGGTTTTTTTCAATGGTAACAAAATTATTTTCATCATCAATTGAAGGATTGGATTCAAGAGGTGTAGAGGTAGAGGTTGACCTTTCCAATGGATTAACCGCCTTTAATCTTGTCGGACTTCCTGACAGTGCTGTTAAAGAAAGCAAGGAAAGGGTAAGAACTGCAATTCAAAGCAGCGGGTTTATTTTTCCCTTAAGAAGAATTACGGTTAATCTTGCTCCTGCTGATATTAGAAAAGAAGGGTCTTCTTATGATCTTCCAATCGCTCTCGGTATCTTGATTGAAAACGGTATGTTGGAACCTCCACGGAAGAAATATTTGATTGCCGGAGAATTATCTTTGAACGGTGAGCTTAGAAAATTATCAGGTGGTATATCCTTAGCACTTCTTGCAAGAGAGATGAAAGCCGACGGTATAATTATTCCGGAAAAAAATGCAAATGAATGTGCGGTCATTGACGGTGTAACCGTCTATAGTTTTGAATCACTTTTTGAAGTAATTCAATTTTTAAAAGGCGATATTGAAAAGAGCGAAGTAAAGGTAAGCTACGAAAAATATCTTGAAAAATTAAATAAATACACCACCGATTTTTCTGATGTAAAGGGACAATATCTCGTTAAAAGAGCGATTGAGATCGCTATTTCCGGTGGTCATAATGTTCTTATGATCGGTCCTCCCGGTGCAGGAAAGAGTATGCTTGCAAAAAGAATACTTACCATAATGCCGGATATGACATTAGATGAAGCGATAAAGGTGACAAGAATCCATTCTGTTAGCGGACTTGTTAACAATGAGATAGTTTCTGAAAGACCGTTTAGAAACCCACATAGTTCGATATCAAAAATTGGACTTTTAGGCGGTGGTACATATCCGCGCCCGGGAGAGATCTCTCTTGCACATCGCGGTGTTCTATTTTTAGATGAATTTCCTGGATTTAATAAAGATGCCATAGAAGGACTTCGTGAGCCGCTTGAAAATGGTGCCATTACCATTTCAAGATCAAAGCAGAGCATAACATTTCCGGCTAATTTTATTCTTGTTGCTGCTATGAATCCCTGTCCCTGCGGTTATTATAATGATCCGACCCATGAATGCCGATGCAGTATAAGTGAAATTCAAAGATACAGGAAAAAAATATCGGGACCAATAATGGATAGAATTGATATCCACATAGATGTTCAGCCTGTTCCCGTTGAGGATTTGCAAAAAAAGAAAGCCGGAGAGAATTCAAAAGAGATCAAAGAAAGAATAGAAAATGTTAGAAAAATTCAAAGATTAAGATATAAAGAAGAGCAATTCTCGGAAAATGGAGATATAGCTGACAGAGAGCTTGAAAGATACTGTAAAGTGAGTGTCCAAAGTGAACAATTACTCGCCGATGCTATGCGGCTATATAAGCTTTCCGCAAGAAGTTATAAAAAAATATTAAAAATAGCAAGAACAATTGCCGATATGGACAGTTCGGAGAATATAAAAGAAAATCATCTCAGTGAAGCATTGAATTATAGGATTTTGGATCGGGAGATATGAAAAAAAAATATATTGTTTGTATTGATCTCGGTGGTAACACAACAAAATTAGCACTTATGAATTTGAATGGAAAAATTTTATGCAAGGACCATTTTTTGACAATGTCGAAATTGGGCAGCGATAGATATCTAAAAACATTGGAAGACCATATTGATCTGTTATTGGTATCCAATAAAATTAAGAAAAAAGAACTTATCGGAATAGGAATGGGTTCTCCGGGACCAATAGATATAAATAAGGGAATAATGCTCTATTCTGCAAATTTCCCCGGTTGGAAAAATGTAAATTTTAAGTTATTTTTAGAAAATAAATACGAAGTTCCTGCATTTTTTGAGAACGATGTAAATATGGTCGGACTTGGTGAATACTATTTAAATCTCCAGGGCAAATATAGACATATTATTATTTTAACACTTGGTACGGGACTTGGTGGAACATATATTGAGAATGGAAAAATACTTCATGGGCGAAATGGTTTTGCAGGTGAATTCGGCCATATTCAGATCGTTGAAAAAGGAATACCCTGTGGTTGTGGTTCTAACGGATGTTTAGAGGCGTATATCTCTGCAAGCGGTATAAAAAAACGGTTGCAGAAATTGAAAGCGAATAAAAAAACAAATACGGAATTCATCTTAAGGCTTGATGATCTTACCCCAAAATCCGTTTACAAACTCGCTGAAGAAGGAAACGGTTATGCGATCTCATTTTTCAGAGATACCGGCTATTATTTGGGTATAGGACTCAAAACAATTATAAACATCTTTAATCCGGATCTTATCTTAATTGGCGGTGGAATGTTCAGATCATTGAAGTATATCCTGCCTTCGACAAAAAAATATATAAAGGAAAATGCCTTTTTCGTAATGGTGAAAGATCTTGAGATCAAAAAGATAAATTTTTCTGAAAAGCTTGCATTTTACGGGGCATTTTTACTCGTTAAAAATGGAATATAATAAAGGAGCTGCTATGATAACATTATTTGAAGACCATCGGAGTAATTTTTATCCCTTTACCCTATCAAGAACAATTGCGAATATGTATTATGGTTTGTTTAACAACATAGAAAGAGTAGAAATATTTAGTGCTAAAACAAAAAAAGAAGATTTAGATATTGAGATAAATAGCAGGTTTATGGGATTCGGGGCGTTGAAATATATCTTTGATCTTAAAAAAGATAGTAAGTTAATTGATATTAACGGAGATTGCGTTGCAAGAAGAGGAGCGGGAACAAGGAAAACCAAAATTGAAAAAAAACTCCTTTTTTCTTTTTCTTATGATATGATGGCTGAGAACGGGGTTTTTATAAGAGATGATATAAGAGAGACCAAGGGAGATGAAAAATTGATCGTAGATAAATCTGCTGTCATTGAAGATTTCGTCTATCTTGACACAAAAAATGGACCGATATTTATAGATAAAGAAGCAAAGATCCATGCAGGAAGTAGAATAGAGGGACCCTGTTATATTGGCAAAAAGACAAAGATATTTACTGCAAAAATAAGAAAAAACACTTCGATCTTTACCGATTGCCGTATCGGAGGTGAGGTAGAACAATCTATCTTTTATCCTTACTCAAATAAATACCATGAGGGCTTTGTCGGGCATTCTATTTTCGGTTCATTTACCAATTTGGGAGCACTTACAACGACATCGGATCTGAAAAATAATTATGGTAATATCAGAATATTCCTGCAGGGTAAAGCAGTCGATACAGATATAATGAAACTTGGAACATTATGTGGCGACCACACAAAATTAGGTATAGGAACATTAATAAATAGCGGCACTGTGATCGGTTTTTCATCCAATCTTTTTGGTGGCGGTTTCTTTAAAAAAGAATATCCGTCATTCTATTGGGGAAGAGCAGATAAAGGGACAACTTATGATATTGAAAAAGCAATAGAAACTGCAAAAATTTCAATGAAAAGACGAGGAATTAACTTTTCAAAAGATGAAAATTGGGGACGGTGGTTAGTTTGATTAGTTTACTGGGTGAAAAATGTTCATAAAACATTTATTGATTAACTTATTTTATGGTATAATAAGATGGGAATAGTTATTAATTTTCATTTGTTTAATGGCGGGAAACATGGCTCGTAGAGCTCGTATTGATCTACCTAATTTCTGGTATCATATCATTGTAAAAGGTGTAAATGGAATGAAAATTTTTAGAAGTGATAATGATAAAAAATATTTTATGAAAATACTTTATTCTTTACTTTCTGAATATGATATATTATTATCTTCATTTTGTTTAATGGACAATCATTTTCATTTAATAGTTTTAAGGCAAAGTATCTCTTTATATAAATTTATGCATAGATTATTAACAAAATATGCTTTGTATTTTAATAAAAAATACAAACGCAAGGGTCATCTTTTTAATGATAGATACCATTCTTTTATTATTTTAAAAGAGCGATATTTAATTATCGCAGTAATATATGTTAATCAAAATTCAGTCAAAGCGGGAAAAGTTGCAAAATCTATTAATTATAGATTTTCTTCAGCTAAATGTTATTATGGTTTGGAAGACAATCCGTTTATCACAAAAATTCCAAATTTTGATGGAGACGAAGGAATAAAAAACTATATTGCAAATAGTCCTGAAGAATTTGTTGAATTAGAAATTTATAGGGATTCTATTGGCAGGAAAGATGATTACATCCTTTTAAATAAAAGAAAACTTGGTAGAGATAAAGAAAAATATATAGAGAGAAGAGACATTAAAGAAGATGAAAATATAAACAATATTATTAGAAAATTGTTGATCGAAAAAATGCAGATAAAAGAAAAAATCCTGCAAATGATTAGATCTAAAAAGAAAAGGGGAGACATCATTAAGTTAAGAAAAAAGGCAGTTCTTTTATTATATGCTGAAGGTTTTACCCTATCTGAAATTGCAAGATTTATGAATAAAAGTTTGCCAACGATATTTAACACAGTAAAAAAATATGGAGGAAATAAATATGAGTAAACTAATTAAACTAACCACCGTCCCCATTTCCTACTACAATGCCGGGTTTTTAGTTGTTTTAACGGCACCATCAGGGGCGGGAAAAACAACGATAAGAGACGGCATATTAAAACTCCACCCCGAAATAATGTATTCGATTTCTACAACTACAAGAAAACCAAGAAGGAATGAGGCGAACGGAAGAGATTATTTCTTTGTCTCGGGGAATGAATTTAAGGATATGATCAAAAATGATAAACTTATTGAATGGGCAAAGGTGCATAATCACTATTACGGAACGCCAAAAGATTTTGTTAAAAAGCATATAAGACAGGGAAAGATCATTGTTATGGATATAGATGTTCAAGGTGGAATAAACATAAAAAAACGATTTCCGGATGCGGTATTTATCTTTATCCTTCCTCCCTCTTTTGAAGAGCTTGAAAAGAGATTACTTGAAAGAGGAACAGACAATTTAAAAACGATAAAATTAAGGATAGAAAATGCTAAAAAAGAGATTGCAATGATGTATAATTACAATTATATTATTGTTAATGATGAGGTAGAAAAAGCCATTGATGAAACAGAAGCAATTATTATTGCCGAGCAAAGAAAAATATCAAGAAATGTAGATTTTTACAAGGGGTATATTAAATGAATATCTTGATGGGTATAACGGGTTCAATTGCGGCGTATAAATCACTTGATCTAATCAGGCTTTTTGAAAAAGCGGGGCATAAGACCGCAGTAATACTTACAAAAGGCGGATCAAAATTTGTTCCGGTGCTTTCATTGAAGACATTTACTTCAAGGGGTGTTTACATTGATCAGTTTGATGAAAATACCGATCAGCCGATCCACATAAACCTTGCAAGGTGGGCGGATATTTTTATTATCTCTCCTGCAAGTCTTGATATCATCGGAAAAATGGCAAATGGAATTGCAGACAATCTACTTCTTTCCACATTTTTTGCTTTCGATAAAAAAGTAGTAATCGTTCCGGCAATGAACGATAAGATGTATGCACATCCAATGTTTAAAAAAAATCTTGTAAGATTAAAAAAACTTGGTATTATTGAAATACCGCCAAGATCCGGTGCACTTGCATCCTATGATGTTGCAAAAGGACATACGGAGGAGAGTTCGGTGATTTTTGAAGAGGTCTTAAATTTAGATAAGTATTCAAATAAATTTAAAGGGAAGAATATTCTAATAACTGCCGGCGGGAGCAGTGAGGATATTGATCCAGTTCGAGTGATCTCAAATAGATCTACCGGTGAAATGGGACGGCAGGTGGCACTTGCCTTTTATAGACAGGGTGCGGAAGTAAGTGTTATTTCTTCGAAAAATATTTCACTTCCTACCTCCATTAAGATCATTTCCGCAACCTCTTTGGATGATTATTTTAAAGCGGTAAAAAAAATGATGAACCGCTTTGATATATATGTATCAAGTGCTGCTTTATCTGATTTTGTTCCCAAAAAAAATAACGAAAAAATTAAAAAAGAAAAATTCAACGGCACATTAAAATTAGAAAATGGAATTGATATCCTCTCTTATGTTTTAAAAAATAAGAAAAAAAATCAGATCATTGTAGGATTTGCCGCTGAAACCAATTTGAAAGATAAAGATATTGAAAAGAAGTTGAAAAGAAAACCGGTCGATTATCTTTTTGTAAATGAGATATCGGAAAAATACGGGTTTGGTGATAAATTAGTAAATGGGTATATAATCCACAAAAATAAAAAAGTTATCCTATCGGATGAAACCAAAGGGAATGCTGCTTTTCAACTTACGAGATTTATTGTAGAAGGATAATGAAGAAAATTCCATTAGCAGAATTACTAAGACCTGCTGCCTTCGATGATGTTGTCGGACAGGAACATCTCACATCACTAAATTCACCATTTAGAAAAATGATAGAAGAAGATAATTTTTCATCATTTATTCTTTGGGGTCCTCCCGGTGTTGGAAAAACAACGATAGCAAAAATAATCTCAAAAAATGAGGGATTAAATTTTTACCACTTTTCCGCTGCTTCATCGGGAATTCCCGAATTAAGAAGGATAATAAAGGATTCAAAATCACTTTTATCTGCCAATAAAAAAACAGTGATATTCATAGATGAGATACATCATTTCACAAAGACCCAACAAGATTTTTTATTGCCATATACGGAAGATGGAACGATCACATTGCTTGCCGCCACTACGGAAAATCCTTCTTTTCAATTGAATGCCGCCCTCTTATCACGGTTAAGTGTTTTTATTTTGTACGCACTTCCGGAAGAATCAATAGAAAAAATCTTGTTAAGAGCAATAAAAAGAATGGATCAATGGCTTACAAAAAAGGTAAGTTTTACCGATGATGGGATCAAGACAATAATATCACTTTCAGGGAAGGATGCGCGAATAGCACTCTCCATATTGGAAAGCAGTGCGAAAGCAATATCCAAAAAAAGTATTGATAAAAATGATATTGAGAACTTTGTTAAACTTACAACCTTGAAATTTGATAAAAAAGGAGAAGAGCATTACAATCAGATATCCGCACTCCATAAATCATTAAGGGGTTCGGATGTTGATGCTGCCCTCTATTGGGGGAAAAGGATATTGATGGCAGGGGAGGACCCAAGGTATCTTCTCAGAAGATTGATCCGATTTGCCGCAGAAGATATCGGACTTGCCGACCCCAATGCTTTAAATTTAGCAGTTTCCGCAAAAGAAAGTTATGAATTTCTCGGAAGCCCGGAAGGGGAGATCGGAATAATTGAACTTATAATCTATCTGGCACTTTCTCCAAAGAGTAATTCCGTCTATATTGCCGAGAAGAATGTGGATGCAAAGATAAAAGCAACAGGATATCTTGAAGTGTCTTTTCACATAAGAAATGCACCCACAAAACTGATGAAAGATATTGGTTATGGAAAAGGATATGAATACTCCCAAAATTTTAAGAATGCAATAAATGCACAGGATTACCTCCCTGAAAAATTAAAAGGAACGATCTTTTATAATCCGAGTGATAGGGGCTTTGAGGAAAAATTAAAAAAAAGATTGGACTATATAAAAAAAACAAAGAAAAGATTAAAAGATGAAAAAAATTAATTTGATAGTGATACTGATTATTTTGACAATAATTACTTTTGCAAAAACAAATTTTTATGTATTTTATTCTTATGATTGTGATGGCTGTCAAGCACTTTTAGAAGGAATTTTACAAGAAAAATTAGAAAAATATGATCCGATATTCCACTATTTCGAGGTTTCAAGTGAAGTAAATATGGATGTCCTTTTTAAGCTTGAAAAAACAATTGGGAAAAAAGGTGAGGATTTCCCTGAAATTATTGTTGGAAATAGCTTATTTGCGGCAAATGAACTTATTGAAGACGAATTCTATCAATATATTAAGAAGAAAAAACCTGAGGATGTAACACCGGAACTTAAAGATATTATATCTAAGGGGGTTGAATTTAGAGAAGTTAAGTGGCAAAGAGAAACAGAAAATATAACTGAATTTAATAGCAAAAAAAATGTTTGTATTGCCTATTTTTATTCTGCCGCATGTAATCATTGCAGAAAGACAGACAAGGTCCTTGAGATATTGAAAAAAAAATATGGTTTTAATATAGATAATTTTTCACTTCCCCAAAATACTGTACTTTTGGAGGCAATGGAGGAAAAATTCGACTTAGCAAGTAAATACCATCTCGGTTATCCGAAGATATTTATCGGGAATGATATTTTGATATCTAATGATATTACAAAGGAATCGATAGAGTTTTTAATAAATAAATATGATGAGGCAGAACCATACTGGCGGAAAATAAAGATAGGAAAGGGAATTAGGAACAATATTGTAAAACGATTCAAAGAATTCCGATTGGGTGCTATTATTGCGGGAGGAATCATAGATGGGATCAATCCCTGTGCATTTACAACGATCCTTTTTTTTATCTCATTTTTGACACTTACCAAAAGAACCAAAAAGGAGATACTAATAACCGGATTATCATTTTGTTTGGCAATATTTATCTCATACTATGCAATAGGAGTAGGGCTTATCTATCTTTTAAAATCAATAGCGACTATTTCAATTATTTCAAAGATCATCTATATAGGAATGGGAATTGTTGTGTTGGTCTTTGCAGGGCTTTCATTTTACGATTATTTTATGTTTAAAAAAGGAATGACAAAAAAAGCAATGCTCCAACTTCCCGATTATCTTAAAAAAAAGGCACATTCCATAATAAGAAGAGGAAGAAAGAGCCATTATATTTTTATTTCAGCATTTGTAACCGGTATCTTAATCTCATTTGTGGAATTTGCATGTACGGGGCAGGTCTATCTTCCTACGATTACATTCGTAATGAAGATCCCTGAACTCAGGATAAAAGCACTTTTTTTTCTTTTTTTATACAATATCTTTTTTACCTTACCGCTTATCGGCGTATTTATTCTTGCATATTTAGGTTTTTCTTCTGAGAAATTCAATACGGTTTATAAAAAAATGGGACCAGGTGTAAAACTTGTAACCGGTATCTTCTTTGTCATTCTCGGTGCATTACTTATTCTTTTATCATTATGATAGATCTTACAAATAAAAAAGTATTGATTGTCAGCGACATTCATTATGGTGAAAAGAATAAAAAAGGAAGTGAACTCTTTTTAAAATTTATAAAAAATTATAAAGATTATGATGCAATGATCTTAAATGGTGATATCTTTGATTTCTTCTATGAGCCGGTAGAAAATAAATATCATTTGAATAAAGAAATTCTTACTGATTTTAAAAATCTTAACAAGGATATCTATTTCATTCCCGGCAACCATGATTTTTGGGGTAAGAATATCTTGCTTAAAAACGGTATTCATTATTACCCTTATGGATTTGGGGTTATGCAGAACGGTAAACGATTTTTTGTTCATCATGGCGACGGTTTTAATCCGAAGGATATCGGATACACTATCCTGAAAGGATTGACCCATAGCGGACTTCTTTTTGAGATTGGAAAATTGATCATACCGGCATCATTTTTTTACAGGTATATCAGGGATGTTTCAAGAACCGACAGTTTTGTATCTCATAGCAGAATAGAGGTAGAATACCTTGAAAAAACAGGAATTAAGATCGCAAAAAAATACGGCTATGATGGCATCATTACCGGTCATTCCCATTATCCGTATATAAAAAAAATAGGAGATTTGATCTATGCAAATTCAGGCGATTTCCTTATCAACTTTTCCTATCTTGTTTTGGAAAACGGTGAGATTTTATTAAATTATATCGTTCCCGGGGGAACAAAGCCCGCCTCGGTCCCGTCATAATTATACCTTAGCGAGCCGATCTGGATAAATTTAACCTTATCTTTCTCAGATTCATTTAAAGAAGTCAGGATACTTACATTTTTATTTGTAAAATCGATACCGGATATAATACCTACTGCAAGTGCAAATCCATTACTGTTGGTAAGTCCGACATAAATATTTTTTAAATATTGTGGTCGAAACCATTTTGCTCTCGGGTACTTATTCAATATTGTTGAAAAATGATTTTTATCAATATTATCAGGGAAGACTATCAAATCTCCTTCCCATCCCGGTAGTTTTTCCATATAGAGAACATCAAGGAAATCGTTATTTTCTTGATTGCCGCTTCCTAAAAAACAACGGTCAAATTTTACGCTGTCAAATGAAAATATCTTTTCCTTTGCATTTTTAAAAAAGGATCTTGAAATATTTTCCCTGAGTTCTTTTCTAATGATTTGAGAGGTGTCGCTTGCCCTTTTTGAAACAGTTAGTCGCAATATTTTATCCTTCTCAATATGGCGGACAAGATGTTCAAGTTCGTTATCTCTTTGAAGCAGGATGATCAGATCGGGATCAATAATATCTATCTTTGCCCTTTTGATACTTCTTCCGCCATCTCCATGCACCCAGCCGGTTGTGTCAAGGATAAATACATCTGTTTTCTTTTCGGCATATTTCGTTATTCTGGATATACCGGAGAGAAAGGTTGTAAAACATCCACCGGGAGAATGATTACCTATAAAAAATTGCCTATTTATCGGCACCTCTGATAGAGAAAAATAAGAGCGGTCAAAAATACCGAAACCAATTGTTCCGGGTGCACCGATATCCGATTGTCCCGTATCCGTATCTATAACGCCGACCTTAAGCTCTCTTTCTAAAAGTTGATTGGCGATAAATGTGGAGAAAAAGGATTTTCCCGTATCCACTTCACCTAAAACAACTATTTTTTTGATCTTTTTATCTATCACTATATCCGGAATATCATACCATATTTTAGGAATAGTGGAAGCGCTAAGTTCTTCAAATAAACCGCCGGTAATATCCAGATCACCATCTTCCAGACAGATAAAAGGAAGTTGTTTGCCATTGGGGATCGATATTTTGCCATTTGTATATATTGCACCGATAATTTCATACTTACCGTTTTTAATATCAACGGTTATTTCACCTTTTGCAAGATAAAGTTTGTCTTTTTTCGTTTTCATTTTTTTCTTACCTCAAATAATAATGTCGGCCAGAACTTTTCAATTGTCTTATCATTTATTATAAATATCTCAGAGACATCCCTCAATGGTATCTCGTAATTTTCTACAAATATGGTAGAATCATTTGCCCGAGCGATACCATAATACTCCTTTCCATCAATAGCTCTTATCAAATATTTTCTTTCCTCTTCAATTTCCTCCGCTTTTATTTTTTCTATCATACTCCCGGCACACATTGCAACAAGTCCGGGATTTATAGATAGTTTTTTTCTCAGATTTGAGATTTCCTTTAAGGCATCAATTATAAACTCTCTGTTTTTATATTCGTTTATAATTCTATCTATAAGATTCATAATGTCTTCAAATTCATTTTCTAAATATGCCATATTATACTCCGTATTTTTCTTTATCAAAATTATTTTTTATATCGTGAAACTGTTTCAAGAAGATCGACAATGCTTCATCATAAGGGTAATTCTTGATCATAACATTGCATTCGGCTGCCTTCGGATGCCCGCCTCCCGATATCAATGCCTTTTGTTCATCCGAAACGGTTGCTTTTAAGAGTTCTGCAAGATCTCCCATTATTTTTCCCGAATGCAGGTTTCCGCCGGTTGATCTAACTGAAAAATGAACAATATCATTTTTTTTCGCTGCCATTATGAATATTGCGTCCTCGCCATTTGCAAAATCAAAAAGAGCAACGGATCCAAGCATCGGCATTAAATTCATTTCCTTACCCATATAGAGAAACACTCGGGTTTCCTCCATTTTTTTTAATTCTATATTTGTGGAAAGAAGATCAATGCCTTTTTCCCAATCCTCTTCAAAGAATTTCAGAATAAGATGTGCTTTTTCCGAGAATTCCTCAATATCAAGAAGTTCCTCCTCGCTTTTTATTGCGGCAAGGGCAATATTCTGTTTTCGTATTGCTTTTAACATTCTGTATGAAAATTCAGGTTGAAAGATATCTTTTAATCTATTATCTTTTTCATTATAAAAAAATTGAAATGCTCCGCCCGATATTGCATGAAGATCATGTGCATACCTTGAAAGTAAGGTCGTAACGGATTTTTGTGATGCTTCAAACATTGTCGGTTCAAGGTCATTTCTCTTTTCTATCAGATTTGGGAATTTGCTTGCGAACTCATTATAAAAAGACAGGACATAAGGTGCGACCATATCAATTGCCGGATCAATGACCCAGTCGCCCTTCATTCCGACCATAGCATAAAGATCGGTAAGATCATCTCTATAGCCAAGTGCCGCAGCAATGTTGTGTACAACAAAAGATGCGGAACAGTAAGAATTCGGTTTCAGCGACGGGTTGTAATAACTGATTTTTTCGGGGACCGCCGGGGTAAAATGGTGATCAATCGTTAAAAACGGCTTTTGCGGATCATAAAAATCATCATATTCCTTTAATGTTCCTTTATCGGTAATTACGATAGCATCATAATCGTTATCCGGAATATCCGATTTTCTTAAAGCAAAATTCGAAGGGAAAAAAATCTTATATTCAATGCCGAGATATTCAAAAAGCTCACTTGTAAGTGCAGCCGATGATATACCGTCGGGATCATCATGGGAAAAATAATAAACCTTTTTACCTTTTAGGTCTCTAAAAAATTGCATAACATTGCCAAAATCCTTATTGGCTTTCAGTCTTTCAATAAATTCATCATAGTTCATAACACACTCTCATAAAAATTAAGGTTATTATAATAGATTTTTTAAAAAAATGCAAATATTAAGGTAGAGGGACGCAGTCTTGGGACACACGATGCAAGCAACGTATGTCCCGCTTGCTTTCGGTGTATTTTCTTTTAACCTTTGATTATATTTCCTTCGGCTGTATTGTTCTCGGGAGATATATCGTTATCTAATGAAAAGTCCGGGACACAGTCATTCTATCTTCCTTTGGCTATATTGTTCTCGGGAGGTATATCGTTATCTAAGGAAGAATCCGGGACACAGTCGTTCTATTTCCTTGTCTATATTGTTCTCGGGAGGTCTATCGTTATCTAATGAAGAGTCCGGGACACATCTCAACAAAAAAAATCAGTTTGATGAGGTGATGTCCCTCTTTTATGGCTTTTCGGAGATTAATATTGTTTTACTTATTTCCTTATCTACTTATTTTTGAATGTCCCTTTTTCCAGAAATTTAGAAAATTCCAAAAAAATGGAAAATTTTTGAGATATATTTACCTATATAAAATAAGTTAAGAAATGGCATAGATATTGCACATTATATAAAAAAATTGGAGGTTGCTATGAAAAAGCACATTTTTTTGATTTTACTTTTGTTAGTCGGTATTTTTACTTATGCTGTTGATAAGGAAATATCTTTATCACCAAAGAGGGATTCGAAAGCTATTTCTCAAAATGAAAAGGGAATAAAGGTTGTTTCTTATCAAAAGCTTAATGAACAGTTTCCAAAAGCCGATTTTAAAGAGGTGAAGGTAAGAGGGGCTGTTTATTTTCATCCCAGACTGAGGCTTGGTGAGATTAAAAAATTATGTAGCGGTATTATTGCTACGGTAGTTACAGATGCCAAATACCATAAACCGGTATTGGTGTGGGGCGATAGGATTTGGGTAAAATTTGAGGACCATAAAACCCGTTCTCATGCAAGAGGGAATAGCTTCTTAAAGCAATTTAATTCAAAGATTCTTCCACAATATTGGGGAACAGATAAATTTGCATTTAGCGTAAAGATTCCGGATGGGGAAACGGTACAATCATTTGTTGATAAATTAAATAAACTGCCCGAAATCGAATATGCAGAACCGTGCCCTATTTATCATAGTTATTATATACCGGATGATCCTAGGTATAATCAGGGACTTTACCGTCAATGGCAATGGCCTCTGATCAAGATGGAAGAAGCATGGGATATTACCAAAGGTGATGCAAGTATTGTTTATGAGATCAATGACACCGGTGTTTCTCTTTACACTTTACCTAATGATGCCAATATTGCAACAGGAGCGACCTATGTTCCTTCGGAAGAACTTGAGAATGTTAGTGAATTAAATCCCGGTGGGACCAGAGACCCTGTGAATAATGACAATATACCGGCTGATGATAATGGACACGGAACATTTATAGCCAATCTGATATTTGGTGATATGGATGATAAAGAGTATGGTTGCGGTATGGCACCGAATGTAACACTTTTACCCTATAAAGCAGGTGGATGTGATGGTGCCTTTGGCCATGGTACCGATGGTATTACTTATGGTACCGCTAATGGTGCTCATGTAATTAACTGTTCCTATGGTGGCTCATTCCAGAGTCAAACAAATCATGCTGCCATTGATGCAGCATGGGATGCCGGTATTGTTGTTGTTGCATCATCGGGAAATGAAGCTGATACAACAGATCCGTGGCAAGTTGGTAATCCAGCTGAGGTTATAAATGCTCTTGCAATTGGAGCTTGTGACTCCACCGGAATGAGGGCGGATTTCTCTAATTATGGTTGGGGTAGCACAATTGGTTGGCAGGGGAATGAATCCGGAGAGCTTTTCTGTGTAGCACCAGGTGAGACCGTTTGGACCTTATCTATGGGATGGTCGGATGAGAATACCACACCTCCTTATTATCCTCCGGATCTATGTGGAACTGCTGATCCAACCGACCAGTACTGGTGTGGTGCTTCGGGTACCTCATTTTCTGGTCCTATTGTAGCAGGACTTGTTGCATTGATGTATTCCTGTGGCGCATCTGATCCGGGTACGATAAGAGATATCATTGCGAGTACCTGTGATCACACATCAAACGGTTATGCTTCAAACACTGCAACATCAATAATATCGGGTGCCAATACCTATTCCGAAGAATACGGGCATGGACTTATTGATGTTACTGCTGCTCTTTTACAGGTGTCGCCTGCACCATATATAGTGATATCAGGAAAAAGTTATGATGATTCACTTGGTGATAATGATGGTATTCCGGAGCCCGGTGAGGATATAAAGATTACATTAACACTTAAAAATGAAGGGCAGAATGATCCTAAAGCAACATTAACAAGTGTTAGTGCAAAACTATCTACTGAGGATTATTGGATTGATGATATAACCGATAATACATCTGCTTTTTTGGATATAACAGGGCAATCAAGTCGTACAGCAAGCGATCCCTTTGAATTTATAATAAATCAATACTGTCCGAATCTAAGAGAGATTGAATTTTCTGTGTATATAACAGGAAAGTATGACAGTGCGACAAAGAATTACTCGACTACAAGAACATTTAGAATGACGGTTGGAATCTCATCCATTATAATAGTTGATGTAGATTCAGGTGCTGCGATCAATGGATATACTATGAATTCAGATGAAAGTATTGGGAATGCTCTTTCACAATTAGGCTGGCAATATGAAAATTTAATTACTGTCCCTACCGATCTCAATACCTCTATCTGTGATATAGTATTCGTAGCGTCTGGAAATGTTGGCTATTATTGGCCGCCTAGATCAAAAACAGGGGATTATCAGGTATTTACAGGTTCTGAACTATCTGCTCTTAATGATTTTGTTGATAATGACGGCAACCTTTATTTTGAAGGTTCCGGTCAGAGTGAAAGATATTCCGGAAGTGTCTTGTGGCCCCAGTTTGGAACGAGCTATGGAACGGAAGGGGATACTTATGAGCAATCCGTTAACATCAGCGATGTAAGCGGTGGAGGCGTCTCAGGTTCGGGACTTGGGAATAAGGTCGTTTATGAAAATAATGTCAGCAATCCAGGTTGGGGGACCTATACCAATAGTTATAATACTATAATGAATCCTGATGGTGGTGCATCGGCAACAGTAACCTCGAACGGAGATCAGGGCAAGAATGCTGTAAGGGTTGTCGAATGGAATATCCCTGCAAAGGGAAAAACGATCTGGTCTGATATACTACTTGGAGGTATTGAATCTTCCGATAATTTTAGTATAGAGAGAAGCGGTTATATGGATACAATTATGGATTTCTTCGGGAAATCTACAAATCCTTCCGATAATACTCCACCCTCAAAGGCAGTATTATCTATTAAATTAAATGGTTTCACTCGAGGGAAAGCTTCTATTTCATGGGTTGCTCCCGGAGATGACGGAGATGCCGGTTGGATATATGATGCCGGAAGTAATGAACCGTATATTATGAAATATGTACAGAATAATACGGATCCTTATAATGATAATACCCCATTTGGTTCTATGACTAATCTTCCGGGTGAACCTACAATTACAAATCAACCCGGTAGAAATGAATCTATGACCGTAACGGGTCTTACTGCCGGTAACACCTATGTTTTCCAGTTGAGGGTAACGGATGAATCAAGTAATTATAGTGATTCCGATAAGGTTGTTAAATATTTCAAGACCGCTTGTGCTGATTACACGGGGCAGGTATGGTTATTGGTTAATGATTCGGATATTTTCGACGGTGAGGATTTAGACTTTCAATGCTGGAAAGATACATTTACAAGGAAAAAAATACTTTACGATGCAGTGTATGATCTACCGACAGATCTTTCCGATTATGATGTCGTATTTTTGATTGGTAACCTAAATGGTTGTCTTGATGTTTTCTTTGATGATGCCGAAAGTGCAAGACTAAGAGATTATATAGATGCCGGTGGGAATGTTGTTTTGACAGGAATGCGGGTATTTACCAGAATAGATATCCAGGGCATGGGCACTGCTGGACATTGGGTAGCAGATTATTGGGGCTTGAATATGGATGGCGATCATACGAATAATTATAATGTGGTAAAAGGTGATAATGGTCTGGCTTGGCAAAGTGCAGGATTTGGAAGTAAGAATTATCCATCACCCGCTAATTATAATCCCGCTTCCTGGCTTGATGGTAATGGAGATTTTCTCAATGAAACGATACCTGAAAATGCCGGATGTACTGCGCAATATTTTAATGATTCCTGGAAGAAGGGAAACGGTTGGGAGGTTACAACTTTTCAACCTTCCGGTGGTATAAGAATGATTGAATCCATCGCTTTGGATGTTTTTACAACAGAGGCAGATCAGGATGACTGGATTCAAGAAAATCTTGATTTCTTCGGGTATTCAACAACGGATAATTGCTCACCTGATACGGTTACGGATCTAATAGCTAATTTAACAGTCGCTGCCGGTGAGGTAAGGTTAACATGGACATCACCGGGAAATGATAATTGGGTTATTCCTCTTTTTGCGCCTGATGTTTATGTTATGAAACAGGATACTTCAATAATGGATACTGTGGCTAAATTTGATGCTGCAAGTAATGTAACGGGAACCCTTCCGACACCTGAAAATGCAGGTATAGAACAAACTATGGTTGCTACCGGACTGGCAACCGACCAGGGTTATTATTTCAGATTAAGTGCAGATGATACTGCGAATAATGGTCCAACATATTCAAATAATGCTTATATTTATTTACCGGGTAATCTTGCATCACCGAAAATATTGGTATTCGATGCAGCAAATCCATGGATGGGCGATCCGGGTAGTTTATATGATGGCATCAATGATGCCGGTCAACCCGCTGATAGGTTGTCAACGCCACTTGCAAGGGCATTAACGGACCTTGGTTATTCTTATGATTATGTGATAGATGAGACGGAGGGTAGGGGACCGGCGGTAAATAACACAAATGTTTTACCGGCTGATATATCAGGTTATGATGTTATGTTTATTGAGATGGCGTCTGCAAGTAATACAAATATGTTCTCTACCGGTGATCAAGCAAAGATAAATAGTTATCTTACTACAGATAATAAGAATCTTTTCTGGGAGGATTGGTTTATTTATCAATATCAATTCGATGATAATGATCAGAAAGCACCATTCTGGGATTTGTTTGCTGCTGATGTTACAGACATAGCGGGCACAGTTGAGTGGTATGAAACCGGAGGTTATTATTATAATAGTATGGAAGGTGTAGTTTCAGCGATGAAAGGTGATTCAAATCCGTTCAATATTGCCAATGGAATGAAATTTAAATTTGATAATGCATCGGATCCTGATTATCTACACGATATATTAACTTCAAGTGGTGTTGACTCATATAGAATTCTTACGGTTACAGAGACCAAATGCGATTCACCGCCACAACTATATCCCCCAGGATTTACTACTACAATGGCACATTGGAATCAAGGAAACAATGTAAGAACAGTTCTTTCCGGTTCTGCACTTGCCGGATTAACTCCTTATGATGATTACTGGAGTAATTCAACCTATACGAATCTGATCAAAAATATCATGATATTCTTTGGTTATGGAGGAAATGTAGGGCTTGAAGTTATTAAGAATACAATTTTAAATCCGGTATGGAATCCGAATGGTGTTGATGGATATTATATCTATTCATACTATGGTTCAAATCCTGCATTGTATAAGATAAATAATCTTGCCTATAGTGAAAAAGATAACATTTATCAATATACAAATGTAGATTTAGGACTTCATCATGGTTCCAATATTACAACAGATGGAACAAATGTTTATTACGGAAGATATGATGAGGGACCTAATCATATGGAAATATATAAGGTGCCCGAAGATGATAGTGCTGCTGCGGTTGCAAATTATCCGGTAGGAGCCGGGACAGGAGTGCCATGGGCTAAGAAATGGTATGATCCCGATTACATTAACGGGGCGGTATTCGCAGATGGAAAACCGAGAATCGCTGCCTCCCATGTAGGTGAGATCGTTACCTACCTTGTAAACAGTGCCGAAGCAAATGATCCAAATACACTTGATATTGTCCGATTAACTGGTTTTCAAGGTTCAGTAGAAAATAATGATACGATTGAGCCAAAATGTTATCAGCCGAAATGGGCGCCCGATGGTGATAGTGTTGTTTTTGTTTACAGACCCGCAACCCCAGGAGGTACGGCTGCAAAATCAGGTATCTATATTATTACGGATGTTTTACATACAATTGCAATTTCTAATGCAACACAACAATATTGGGCAACATCACTAAGTGATTCACGAATAAAAGAGATTTATAAGTATGGTAGACATCCGACATGGTCTCCATCATTTTCACAGGATGGATCCATTGTAGCATTTACGGTAGATGTAACAGATAAATTTGACAATCACGACTTTATTACTAATGCAAAATCAGGTATAGAAAATACGAATTTTGACATTTACAAAAAAACAGTTGCAAAAGTAGGATATCCTGAGGATATGATTTTATCAGCATCAGATAAGGGTGAAGCATTTACAAAATGGGCAACGGAAGGTGGAGATAAATTATGTCAGGTAACATATAAGTATATTGATAGTAATACGTTTGTATTTAGATTAAATTCCTTTTCCGATGATAGCAATACTTATGGCGGTTGGACAAATAAAGCAGGTGAAAGCGGACTTAAAGTAACGGATCATGCAAAAACATCTCTTGAGATCAAGGGAGATATTACAGAATACGGATTCAAGACCATAAAGATACTACCTGTTCAAAAAAAGTTTGAGATTCCGAACGGATACAAGTATTTCGGTGCTTCAAGAACAATAGTAACCGAACCGAGAGGAACGGTTATTCCAAATGGAGCAAACCTGAAACTTCACTTTACAAAGGGAGCAATGTATAATGTTGATCCTGATAAAGAAAGACTTGGGCTATACTATGTAAATAACGACAAACTTGAAAAGGTAAATGCGAATATTGCACTTTGTGAGAACGGTTATGAAGGTTATGCTTATGCAAACATTACAAAGCAGGGCGATTATGTGATTTGCGCATTACCGAAAGCAAGTGCTTATGCTGATTTTACAAAAGTCAGGGTCTTCCCGAATCCTGTAAGAGTGGGTAAAGTTCAAGGCGGAACAATCGTCGAAGGTGTTGTATTAGATAGATTACCGGATAAGATCACAGAGATCAATATCTACAATATTGCAGGTGAAAAGGTTGCAACGCTGGATGATGATGCTGTAACTTGTTATGAACCGGCTCTTAATACTCATTACCCGAATATTGATGGAAGTGGTGTAAGTGTATATTGGGATCTTAATAACTGCGACGGTGAAAAGGTTGCATCGGGTATCTACATTGTAATTCTTAAAGCGGAAGGCATTGACCCAATCTATAAAAAGATTGCAGTGATAAAATGAGCGAACGAGCATCGCGAGTGAGCG
>JAUXGM010000039.1 GCA_030622125.1 bacterium
GATATCTTTATTAAATAACTCTGTGTAGAGAGGTACAAATTAACAGTTCTAAATTCCAATCTCGTATTGTTATTGACCCAATTAAATGTAATAGGATCAAGAGGAGCCCCAAGCGTATTGTCTGCTGTAACAGGATAGATAACAAGATTACTTTCAACGGAACTCGTATTCATCGGTCTTGAGAAATCAAAATATCCTCCTATCTGCGCAGGAAGCGGCAAAGCAACGAAATCAATACTATAACTAACATTAAATAACTCATGGCTTTTCGGTGCTGTTACATTCGTAGATGTTTCCAATGCCTCGTTTTCGGGCTCAAAAACCTTACAGGAAAAAAATGCTAATAACAATAAAACCAGCAAAAGAGAAAAAGAAATAATTTTCTTCATAATATATCCTCCATTTATTTTATCTTCTTTCATTTTCATTAACTAAAAAAGATACCGGACGGAAAATCCGATCTCAGCGGGGTTTAAACTCATCTCAATATCTTTAAGTGTAAACCTTGCATCAATATGCAGGTTCTTAACGGGTGTATAGCAAAGCCCAAGCTTGAAATCCGTTGTCTGATCGGTAGATGTTTCGCTATCCTTATCACCATAATGATAATTGCCTGGAGTAGTATCAGACCACCAACTTTCTGAGCCGCCATCATCCCAAGAATGATATTCTGTTTTTGTCTCTGTAAGAAGTTCATATTCCCAGGTATCTCTATAATTTGCTATGTAATGTTCAACACCTGCACGCCATACCAATACATCCGATTTTCTTATCTCAACAGCGATCGGGAAACTTATGATGTTTCCTTCATATATCTCTTTGACCCTTTTAGAATTAGAATAGGTCTCGGTATAATGCCAATCATCCGAATCATTTGCCACACTATCTCCATCGTTAAAATCTTCCCTGTAGTTATATTTATAATCCTGTGTATAATCAATCGTTGTTTTATCCATTGGAACACATTTTATACCGGCAGAAAATTTAACCTTATCGTTAAACGGTCTGTAATATCTTAAGAATAGACCAAGATTTCCATTCTTTACACCTGTTCCCGTTCGTGTTATATCATTTGTTTCTTTTTCCGTATATGTTTCTATCAAGGAAGCGTTTGGGATTAATTCCTTATACTGTTCATCATAATTATATGTACCGTCTGCTACATCCGCATTTACATTTTTGTAAAAAAGATCGAGTGAGAATTTATGATCCTTCAACTTGTCATAATTGATCTTTATATTGAATCCAAGTCCCGAACCCGAATATGGTGAATTATCCCATATACTACTAATGTCGGAACCTGTCTCTTTTCCTGTGTATAATTCCTGATATCCCGTGATTTGTCTATAATTATAAGTATACGTTATATCGTTCAGGTTTTCACCGTTCTTTATACTGTTATAGGAAAAAACTCCTTCAATAGAGATATCTTTATCCATAGTATAGATCGAACCGATATTCAGATCAAATTCGCTCTTTTTTGTTTCATATTCGCCTTCATCAATTGCATTCAAAGTCTGTAATACATCCCCGGTATGAAGATCATATCTTATATATTCATCAATCTCATTCCAGGATTCCGTATAATCATCAAGGTAAAGCGCAAGTCCGAGTCCAAGCCTTAACTTCTCTGTAAACTCTTTGCCATAGTTGATAAGAAGTTTGTATTCGTCTTCCCTTTCAATATAATCATCACTTTCAAAAAAAATATCCTTTTCGTCGGAGATACCATCGGAATCAATATCTGTGAAAGTAGCATCGGTCTCATCCTCATAATCTCCATAGTTGTATATCATTTTGGAGAAGTAAACTGAAATCGAACCCGATTTTTCGGAAAAATATTTCCGAAAAGCAATCTCAAATTCATCATAACCTGCACCTGATTGATTAAAAAGAGTATAAAACTCTGCACCTTTGATCAATGAAAGCTGTGCCGGGTTTCGTAAGATCATATCCCAATTTCCTTCCAATAATCCGAATGATGTGTCATACCTCATCGTTGTCGGATTGTTGTAAAAGAAACCGGATGCACAAAGCAGGGTCGGTAATACAACCACTGCAAGAACCAATAGAAGTTTTTTCATATAGCCTCCTATTTCTATTTCCACAAAATTGGAAATAGAATTTAACTTCATTACATTGTATTTTACAAAAAAATAATAAAAAAGTCAAGTCAATTTCGTGTTTTTTTCAAAATAAGATTTTTTTATTTGATCTCAACTTCCCATTCCATCATTTCTTTCAGTTTCAAAAGAGCGATTTTAAAATCCGCATATTCATTCGGCGGAACCTCACGCTTTTTTATTCGTATCCGGTAATTCACCGTGATCATTTTATCACTATTTTTCTTTATATCCAATTTAGCGGAAAATATATCATTATCAATAGGTGCATAGGTCGGGAGGTAAGCAAATTGATAACTTTCATCCAGTTTAAAGATCGTCGTTGCCTTCGTATTTGTTTCTGCCGGTAACAGCATCGGTGCCGTTATTGCTTTTTGAGTTCCGTAACTATCATAAAGTGAATATCTATTTATGAAGGGTCTAAATCTTTTATTATGCTTATTTACAAAATCTTCAATCGTCAATTGATACGAATAATCAACCTTTTTGCTATCAATATCCGAAAGCAATTTGATATTGTCAACCTTCACCTTTGGGAAGACCGATGACCAGAATTGTTGAAGTGATTCCCGTGCCGTATCAAGATTATCGAGAAGATGTCTCGCTTCAAAAGCAGCGTTTCCCTCCTTAATAAGTTCTCTCTCTGCATTTAAACTCATATCACCATTTATGATGCAGCTATTTTTAATGGTAATCAAGTTATTCTGCTCGGGATTGTTCGTTATCTTCTTAAAATGATATGTCCTATTATCTATTTCATAAGCTAAGCCGTCCGTCAGATTATGAGGGACCTCCCATGGTAATCCCCAGTCAACGGTACCATCTACAATATATGGAAGCCCGGCGGGAGAATAGACGGTTAAAACGGCATGGTTGAATATTGTTAATATCGGTAGGGTTTCAACCGAACCGATATCCCTTGTTCGGACAAGTGTAATATTTGATCTGATGCCGGCAAGATCAAAGAAGACCTTCATCAATGTTGCCTTATCCTTACAATCACCGTATTTTTCTCTGATAACCTTTGAAGGAAATCTCGGTTGATAGCCGTTCAGCCCATATTCAATTCCAAGATAGTGTATCTCCCTTGATACATATTTAAAGATCGCCTCAACTTTTTTTTCAAAACCGTTCTGTTCGTCTATTTTCAATTCTTTATAGACTGAAATGATCTTTTTATTGGGTTTCAACCTCTCTTTAAATAAACTATAAACCCATTTGTAGACCTCATTCCAATCTTTGAATGTTGAGATAACAAGATATTTTCCATACTCCGAATATGGGGCAATATATGGAAAAGAAACGATCTGCCTTAGACCATTGAATTGCCATTTTACATTTTTAAATTTCTCTCTTATTTCTATATCGGAACTATTTTTCGCATTGTAAAGTTTATAGTAGACCTTTTTATTTTTCGGTATTATCAATAGATAATCTTTTTTCAATGCAGGAAATTGATTTTGAATAAACTCCACCTGCCCCGGAAATTTACCCTTGAAGGTAAAATTCGAATACTGAATTATTCTGTATTTGAGATAAATCTTTGAACCGACTTGAAGATTATCGATAAATATAATGAATTTTTGGAAATCAGAATAGATATTACCATAGCTTTGGACAGGCTCGGAATAATGTTGGGTTATAGGAAATAGAGTTCCATCCGGTGATATAACGATTGCCTTATCAAGCTCCACATACTCAGATGATGATGAATAATAGATCGGATAGTAACTCAATTTATCTATTCCCGAAATTTTATTTACATAGAACAAGCCCTCATAGAATTTTGTTGTACTGTTGGATTCATTAAGCTCGATTATATTTTTCTCATAGAGTTGGACTACATCCGCATCTTTTGCATAATCCGGTAGTACCACTTTGTCTTTAATATTTAGATTTTTTTTCTCATAAAGTGTCCTGGCAATGTCCTTTTTTTCAGTAAGTTCCGCAACAAGATCAATTGCATTTTCATCCTGTGGTTTCCACTTTAATATCTCTTTTAATTTCTCAACCGCCTTATCCTTATCGTCTTTTATCAGATAATAATCTGCCTCAAGCCGTAATGCATCAATACTGTAAATGAACCTCCTATGAATTTTTTGTATTATTGATAGAAATTTATCATATTTCTTGCATTTTAAAAGTAGATCGGCATATTGAATATAGTAATATTCACTAAAAGGGCTTAATAAAAGTTTGTTTTTCGCAATCCCGAAGACTAATTTATTATCTGCAATATTTAGAGTATCAAACCTGCTTTTGATAGCATAAGAAATATCAAAGTATGAATAAGGGTATCTCTCCAAAAAATTGCCGAAGTATATCTCCGTTTGCTTTTCATTTTTATTATAAATATCTTCGAATATATTGTCATAAAGCCGTCCGTAGTATTTTTTTTCTTTTATTAGATCAAAAAATTTCTTATATCGTTTGTCCCAATTTAAACCATCTATTATATTGATATATAATGCGGAATTGTAGTAATACCAGTTTTTTATTTTTTTAATATTTTGATATGCCAACTGATAATATCTACTGTTGTAAAACAGCTTTGCAGTTAAATAATTGCGAAAATCACTGTAATCATTGTTGCTTATCTTATCATACCAAAATAGAGCATTATTATTATCCACCGAAAGTTCACCTAAAAAGTAGTAACCCCATTGAAGATCATTATCATCTACGATCTTTTTTATGGTATTAAAATCCTTTTTCTCTTCCCGATTGAAATTTTTCAAATATCTTAGGGCAATTCCATATAAAACGGTCTCCTCAATATTCTTCGGAACCTTTTTATCAAAGAGAAGATCGACCTCCGAATAGAGAAGATCACCTTTCTTCTTATTGCCTATATCCTCATCCTTTAAAAAGGAAATTCTTTTATCGAAACTTAATTGAAGCTCCCAATAATCCTCTTGATTTCCGGTAAATATCTTCAGGGAATGTATTCCCCCTGTCAATTTGGCATTTATTTTATAACAAAAACTCCCCTGCTGGTTCAATACCTCTTTTTTAAATACTTCCTTATCATCTATTTTTATCAATATCCCATCGGAAAATGAAAAATCTATTTGGTATGTCCCATCCGAATCAACCTTAAAGTTGTTTCTTATCCTTGCACGGGTAAATTTACTCTCATTTAAGATATCCGACGGATATATTTTTGTATAAGGGAAATCAACATAATGTTCGGTTACCATCTTGTTCTTCCCAAGTATTCGACCATCTTCCTTTGTGATCTCATCTATCTGTGAAAAATCACCGTAATCAAGAGGTCCTAAAATATAAAAATCTTTCATTATACCCAGATCATCAAGGATCTTTTCATCTAAAATACCTTTTTTCCTTTCTAAATAGAAAAGAAAATACTTTGCTGCCTGCGTATTTTGAGCCCTTAAAAATCGTTCAAGCTCTTCAAATCCAACCTTATAGGTAGAAACAATATCATAAATCCTATTTATTGCAACATATCTCTTTAATTTATCATTATTTTGATCATAATAATTTTCCCACAACTTTATTGCTTTTATCATATCGCCTTTCAACTCGGTTTTCAGTATAGTATTGAGATCGGCAGCAGTTTCACCGATAATGGAAAGCACAAATAGACCGAATATTAAAAATACCGTCAATCTTTTCATTATTTAACTCCTATCTTTAAAAGTGCCGCCTCTTTTTTATCCACCATAGTCGATTGGATGAGAATCTTGGTTAATTGACTCGGACTGTAAACATTATTCTCAATTTTTACCGTTCTCCGCACATTATACCCGTCATTTACCTTTGAAATAGTGAAATGATAGTCAAAGGCACCGGCTATTTTTTTCTTATAATCCACCGTCTTTATTTTTTTAGTGGTGATAATATGAAGATTATCCTCCTGTAGTAATATACCATCTACAAAAAGCGGCATTACTCTCGGATAGTCCACGCCATAAGTATTTGATATAATCAATGGTTTTATCGGAAGATCGTATATCTCTCTCCCGCTTTTTTTCAAAAAACCGCCTTTTACGGAAATTGTGAGTTCATCATTGTTTTTTACTACATCTGCATCAGCAGTATCAACCTTAATGTATGGAAATATCGTTCCTACGAATTGATTAACTATCTTCTCTTTTGTTTCGGCATCGAAAAAATATGTCTTATAGCTTGAATATGCCCCGATAAATTTAACCTTAACATCTATGCTCTTATTTTCTAAGTCCCACACATAATCTATCTTTAAACCTGAACCCGTCCCAACGGAAAATTCCTTATTTATTGAATAATCCCTTCCGTTTTCCGTCATATAAGCAATTTTAATTTTACCGCTTTCACCACCAAACGGAATAAAAGGACTGCTGAATGTTGTCAAAATATTTTTTTCTTTATAATTTAGAAGTATCCCCTGTCCATCTATTTGTCCGGGAAAGAATCTTTTGATCTCTTTGTTTCCGAAACCTGAAAATATAACAAATTTATTCGGTATCCGCCAATAATCAAGTGCTGCTTTAAATATTCTTATTTTATCAAGTGGTCCGGCTTTTTTCGTTAATATTATGTTTAGTAAACTTTTATCCGAATCGGATGAGGTATCCTCGGTATAATTTACTTCAAGATCATCGTATATGTCTATCATCTTTTTTTCTTTATCACCGGCAAAAGAATCAAAGTATTGTTTGATCTTAGAACCTAAAAATTTATCGGTAAATATTTCGTTATAAAAATTCTGCAAATATGTAGAAGGAAGCAACTTGGATTGAAGAATGATCGCTGTTGTAAAAGTATATGGATTCGGTATCCCTTTTTCCTGCTTTACCCTTTTTAAATTTTTAGCAGAATACAAATAGGTTCTATATCCCTTTAACACACTGCTTTTTGAATGTTCTTTCAAAATATAATTTCTGTGTATAACGAATGGCTTCAAGTCAATTGCCTTCGGAATATCAACCTGAACCTTCCATTTTTTTATAGGATAAGTAGTTAATAATGTTATCGGAGTTATTCCCGTATAGTAGATATTTAAAAACGGTCTTGAATAGTATCCGATTGTTGCATATTCTATAACCGAGCCAACCTCAAGTCCCTTTAATGAAATTTGATCCTTATTTGAACTATGGAAATAGTATTTTTTTCCATCGGAGTTTTGAATTTTAATAAAAATGGGATTACCGCCCGGAGTAAAATTTGTCAGAGCACCCACTCCTTTTTGATCATTTACTCTGATGATCCCATAATCAATCCTTCTGTATCCAAGATCCTTGAAAAAGGTTAATCGTGTTTTTTGATCTACAATTTCAAATGGATATTTCTCCGTTTCATCAATAGTTCCCAATTTATCAGGTAATACCGGTCCAAAGATCTCATAGTCCTTTTCATCATCAATAGAAGCAAATTTTTTAAGCATTCTATTTTTTATTTGCTCATATTCCGCATATTTATTTTTTTTCAAGTAATGCTTACATAAGAGATCATAATAATCACTGTTTTGCGGAAATCTATTTATCATATCAAGATAGACCTCTTTAATATTTTCCATTCCGTCATAGCCGCTTGCAGACAGTAATATCATAAGATCATATTTAAGGTCTTTATTTTTTATCGTTTTTACGAAATCATAGGCTTCATCATATTTATGAAGAGATATAAGATAATTTAATTTCTTTGATATGAAATCCTCACTGAATATTCCAACTTCTTCTATTCCGGCTAAAAGCTTTCCCATTTTAGAACTATCAAAATAATTTGAAAAATTATTATATAAATTGAGAACGGCAAGATCACTTACGTGATCCCTCACCTTGTTGAACAGGTATTTGGAAGCATAATTTTCAAGCCCCTCATCATTTCTTATGTTGGCAATATAATTGAAAAGAAAGATATTATTGCTATTCGGTTCAAGTTTAAGCAGATACTTTTTTGCCTCCTTTTTATTGCCGTTTATCATATAATTTTTTGCAATAAAAAAATCGGCAATATAATTATCATCCCAATTAAGCGTTGAGTTAGTGTAATAATTATAGGCATAATCCGAAAACCCTAAGATTGGAAATCTTTCACAAACAAAGCCGGCAAAAAATGAATATATCGGAGAATCACTCTCCTTTAAAAGACCGGATATCATATTAAATGACTTGATACCGTTACCGTAATTCATAAAAATATTTGCAAGTTTAAATTCCGCCCTTTTTACTACCATTGAATCCTTGAAATGATCTTGAATATCAACAACCTTGCAACTGTTTATCTTCCCTTTTTTAAAATTACCCTGCATCGGCAGGTAATAGTTACCTTTTTCATCAAAGAACTGGATCATAAATCCGAGATTGTTATCTTCCAAATAGTAGCCCTGTAATTCGTTGGATGCATCGATCTTTAAGAGTATCGTATGTTCACCTTTTTTGACATCTATTTCAATTATTTTTTTTACAGAAGACGAGAGATCCATATATCTCTTTTCACAAACGAGCTTTCCATCAATAAACAACCGATAAGGAAAAGATGAAGCAGTGTTGATGTAGTATCTACCCGAACTTTTAAAGTTAACTGAATTTAGAAAGTAAACGATCCCGAATCTCTTATTATAGATACGGGAAAGATCAACCCAGCCATTTGAATTTACATTAACGGGATATGGTTTTTGTTTTCCGTAGAAGGTTGAATATTCCTTATCTATTTTCGGAGATTTTTCAAAATCCAATCTATTTTCAAAATCAAGTATCCCGTCTTTTATAAAAGGTCCTATACAGTAATATTTATCAAGATAACCATATTCATCACTATTAAATGTGTTTACATTCAATTTGTCAAGGATTGAGATAACATAGTTTGAATCAATATTAAAAACAATATCATTTACCTTCGATTGTTTTTTCTTAAGCAATTCCTTTAATTGTTCTTTATAAACCGATAGTTGATAGCTCTCCGTAAGATAGAACATTGAAAATTCCAAATTTAACGGTTTATTACCAAGTTCAATTGCTTTGAGAAAGTATTCCGCACTTTCCTCATCACGCATATCCTTGTAAATACCATACTCAATATAACTATCTGCTGATGAAAGCCCTTTTTCCTTTGTTTCGGCAAGCAATGTGCTGAATGAATTTCCGAAAATCGCTATCTGACAAAAGGAAACTACAAGGATACTAATCCATATCCGTAATATCTTTTCCAAGAATGATCTTGACATCATATACTCCTTTGTTTTCTTTCAGGTATGTAAGTTTAATATTTAATGCATCTGCTATTTTTTCAACATCGGCATAATTATTCGTATAGTTAATGAGCACACTTTTTTCGTAATCCATTTTATCGGCATTCCTGATGGAAATCACATCATACCCAAGCCTTCTGACCTTCTTTGCGATCTTTTCGCCTAACCCGGGAACACCGTTGCCGTTTAATATTTCAACCAATAATTTTGTGCCTTTCTTCTTCTCTTTAAATAATGAATTGAAATCTTTCGATCTATCGGGGATCCAATAACTTCCCCTATTGATGATCTCCGATCTACCGGGAAGTGTTCTCATTTTCATTTTATTCATATCTATCGTTCCTATTAATTTTTTCAAAAAATAGACCTCTTTAAATGTGAAATTGGACTTTAAATTCGCTAAAATTAGGCTTACTACCTTTGAATTGTTTATAAAATCGTTCAACGATGCCTTGCTTAAAAGAGAATTAATAAAATCTTTCTGCCTCTCTATTCTACCTATATCCCCCCTGCCGTCACTCCTGTATCTTACAAATTCAAGGGCGCTTTTTCCGTCAAGATGATTTACATTTTTCTTGATATCTATCAGCAACTTGCCGTTCTTATCAAGATAATACATATCTTTGGAAACATAAATATCAACGCCGCCGATCATATCAATTATTTTTGCAAAGGTATTGTAATCCAATATGATATACCTTGTAACATCAATATTAAAATTGCCCTTTATAACTTGTTTTAATCTCTTATATCCAAGCTTTATTCCGCTTTTTACATAACCTCTTGAAAAAACGGTATTTATCTTTTTGAAATCCCCAAGATAGTTGATCCTTGTATCTCTCGGTATAGATAAAAGATGAACATGTCCTTTTTTGTCAATATGCCCGATAATGATCGTATCCGCCCTTGATATATGTTCAACGGAATCAAGCCCTAAAATAAGAAAATTGAAGCTCCCTTTCTTTTTTATCATTTTTTCGATCTCTGTTTTTGCAAGTAACTTATAGGTAATGAACCCGATTGCCAAAATAAGGATGAGCATTATTATTTTAGTATATTTTTTCATAATATTTCACCATTTCTATTGTATTCGGATGAATTGCCTGCTCGGTGGACTTAATATAATCTAATTTCATTTTAGAAGAGCATAGTAAACTTTCCGTTAATTTTTTTTCCAATAAAAGCCCCCGTATCTTTTTCGCTTTTGAAAATTTTCTATTGTATTCGGAAAAATCAATGACATATAAGAATTTCTCAAGTGTGGACATTTTAGCTTTTCCGGTAGGATGGAACAAAATTGCATTAAGTATGACCCGATCCTTGATCCCAAAGTCATGCTTGGCGATCTTATATGAGATTCGTGAATGTATTATGCCCGAATAGGGATATTTATTATATTCGGAATCGAATTTTTTTCCGGTATCATGAAGCAATATCGCTATTTTAAGATCATTGTAAAGATTGTCGGACAGATGATATATTTTTTTTACATCATCAAGTAGGTGCAACATACCTTCTATATGATGCCATCTTTTTTCCGTATAATAAGTTTTACTTTTATCTATAAAGTTTTTTTTCATTTATATAATTTTCTACATTTTGCGGAACAAGACCGGGAATCGGAAGATTGGCTCTTACCCTTTCCTTTATCTCGGATGAGGATATGATCACCTCCGGAATATCAACATATTCAAACGGCAGTGTTTCATAGAGTTCTTCTTCTTTTTTTATAACGAGTATCTTAATAATATCAAAGTATTCCGTCCATTTATACCAGGTTCTGAATATATTTGCCTGATCCGTCCCTATAAGCATATAAAGATCATCATACTTTTCCTTAAAATAACTTACCGTATCGATAAAATAGGAAACACCTGATCTTTTTAATTCAATATCCGATATCTCAAAGTTGTTGATATCTTTTAAGGCAAGCCTTAACATATTTAACCTATCTCTTGAAGTGATTTTCGGTTTTTTTTTGTGTGGTGGAATATCATTAAGAACAAAGAGGATCTTATCGAAATTATAGATTTCTCTAATCTTTACAGCGGTAATTATATGACCGTTATGGATCGGATTAAATGTTCCGCCTAAAAGACATACTTTACTCATTATTATCTTCTTTTATTTTTTCCTCGGGGTGTAAACTGATATAATCACTGTTAAGTTTTTCTATGATGTAGATTGAAAGATCAACATCGGGAGTTGAAAAATAAACATCTTTCTTTTCCAGTATCAGGTTAAAACCATATTTCATCGCAATATCTTTTATCGCTCTGTATATATTTTTTAGGATTTCTTCATTAAGACTACTTTCTTTGATATCCAATTGTCCATCGATCTGTTCTTTTTTTATCTCATACTTTCTCTTTATTTTCAAGATCGCTTCCCATCTTTCCCGTAATTCTTCCCTGTTCAATGACGGTTCATCAAGTTTTAATTGAAATATTGCATTATCAAGTGTCTCTTTTAAGGGAGCAATTCGCTGATAATTTTCTTTCTTAATAAAGTCGAATTCATTCTGATAATTTTGTGCAAGTATATAGTTTGAAAGTACCTTTTGTATATCAATATAGCCTACCTTGACAAGTACCTCCGATTTTAGGGGTTGTCCATAACCAAGTACTAATGTAGCCAAAGCAATTACAAAAAAAAGTGTCCTTTTCATAGTAACCTCCAATTATGGGGACGGTGGTAGAAAAAGTAGAAAAATTCAAAATTCATCTTTTAATATCTTCCCAATTGCGGATTTTTGATATCCAAAAAAACGAGCAATTTCGGAAAAATTATAACCGTATGCCACAAGTTCTTTAATAATTTTAATTCTATCTTCTTTTTTATTTCTATCCCATTTATATGCTAATATTTCTTTTAT
Source organism: bacterium (assembly GCA_030622125.1). Taxonomy (GTDB): domain Bacteria; phylum AUK180; class AUK180; order AUK180; family AUK180; genus JAUXGM01. The sequence continues at coordinate 12,194 of JAUXGM010000039.1, forward strand.
TTCAAATCCAAACCTTTTTGCAATTGTTTGTGCATCAATTTTTATATTTCTTTTAGATAATCTCTTTTCAATAAACCTGCTTTTTTCTCTACCTTCATTTCGTTTCTCAAGTAAAAGATAATTTTCTTTACTTCCAATGCAATCTCTATAAACAGGATATTCAATATCTCCCGACTTCATAAATGCTACATATTTTTTCACTTCTATGAATGCGGGTATTTTTTTTATGAGAATTAGATTCTCTTCTTTTTCTCCTTCATAAAATTTTGCACTGGAGTACTTATATTCACTCGGCATCTCTACAATACCTGCTTTATCCGGGTTCAAATGAATATATTTTGCAAGATGCATTAAATAGATATCATCCAATACAATTTTTGATATGTATCTCCCTTGAAAAACATGACCAACAAGGTTGTATTTATTATTAAAGTAAAGAGCATAATTTGTATTTAACCTTTTCATAAAAAGTTGAAGCGGATATTCATTTCTAAAAATATCAAAATGAACATGGTTTGTCATAAGACAATAAATATAAAGATCAATATCTGTTTCAGTTAATAACTTATTTAAAATTTGAAAATATTTTTCTCTATCTTCCGGTGAGAAGAAAATAGGGTTCTTCCTTTGCCCACGGCTAATCACATGATAGTGATAACCTTTTAAGTCTATTCTCGCTGGTCTTGCCATAATTTATTATAACATATTTTTTACAATTTTTACAATTTTTACAATTTTTCTACTTTTTCTACCACCGTCCCCATTTTTGCAATTTGACAATAATGGAAATATTTCTTATAATTTAGAAAATGGAGAAGAAAAATGAAATTGATCGACATTTTAGAAGAAAATGATATTGCATTTAACAATGATCTTACAACAAAGGAAGATATACTTTTCTTTCTTGCAAAGCAATTGGAAAGTAATGAAAAGGAAATAAAAGGACTTTTTGGGGTTTTTAAAAAACGAGAGGCGGTAGCTTCAACAGGGATCGGTCATGGTATTGCAATTCCCCATGCAATATGTAAAGAATTTCCCGGAATAAAAGCAAAAATAATCATTTGTAGTAAGGGGATAAATTTTGAAGCCGTTGATTCAAAGCCCGTTTACATCTTTATTGGAATTGCCGCAAACATTGAAAGACAAAAATCCTATTTAAGCCTACTTACAAATACAGCAAGAATATTTTCAGGTAATGAACTTCTTTCTACCATCTTAAAAAAAGATAAGCCGAAAGAAATTATTAAAATTATAGAACAGCAAAGCAGATTATGATTGGAATTATTATTGTTTTAAAAAAAGAAGAATTATTGGACGATATCCTTTCTGCTTTTGCAGAGCTGGAAATTTTTGATGTGAGTATTCTTGATGGAAATAATTTAGAAGGAATATTGGAGAAGGATCTACCGCTTTTTGCCGGTTTGTTTGTATCAACAAATAGAAAGATGCTCTACAATAAATTTATTTTCGGCGTTTGTAGAGAAGAAGATGAATATAACGATCTTATAAAACTTTTTAAAAAAAAGAAAATAGATTTTACAAAAAATAATACGGGGTTTATCACTACATTCAAATTAACCGACTTCATAGGAGAGTAATCCTTGATAGTTAAGTTTTCATTGCTGATATCATTTATCCTTTTTCTTGCATTTATTGATAGTCAGATCGGCTATTTAAAAATAAAAAACAGCGGCATATCCTATATTCTAAGAACTAAGATCCATTTTTTAATCATTGGTTTTCTTTTAAAGGGAGTAATTTTCAGAGAGGGACTCTATCCGTTTTTTACAGGTACCATTTATGTAATTATCGGTTTTATGGGCTTTTTATTTGGATTTCAACTTCGGGAAAAATTTATTAAAAGGTTAAATTCCAAAAAAATGATCGAAATATTATTAAAGGGTTTTTTCTCTATAATACTTGTTTTCTTTATTGCCTATTTTCTATCTCAAAATATTTATATTGCCGCACTGATCACCATTTTTTCAACATCTATTTCTTACTTTTTCCTTTTCAAAAAAGACGACAATGCCGTTCCTGTTTATATTTTTAATCTATTGGTGATCTTTCTTTTTATATTTGTCGTTGAAAATCTTTATATTCCGATTAAATTTGTTTTTTTAAAATTACTGCTATCATTTCTGTCTGCATACCTTATCTATTTAGCAATTGGGAAAAGAGAAAAGGTAGAAATATATATAATACTGATCGGTTTTCTATTGTTGCTTTCCGGAATAGCAAAGGAATTATCCATTTCAAATCTAACATTTTCCTTTTTTGTAGGTTTTATTATTACAAATTTAAAGTTCCCATCAAAAGTTAAACTTGAAGAAACAATGCTAAAATTAGAAACCCCGCTCTTTTCATTTCTTCTTTTTATGATGGGCTTACTGATTACACGACCATCTACTTTTTACTTGATTGTGATCGGTATATTTGGGATAGCAGGACTTCTTATTCGTGGACTTCTCTATGGTAATTTTAAGTTTCAGATCCCAATCTCGCAGATATCCATTCTATTTATCGTTGATTTTATCGGAATGTTCTCAGGGGAATTCATTACCTCCTTTATTATCATCTATCTTATCTCAAATCTACTTATTTTAGTAACAGGTAAAAAAAATGATTACAAGGTATCTTAGTTTCTCCTTATTAGCCATAATAATAGCGTTAATGGCTATCCTTAGTGTTCCGTCAAATATATTTTTAACTCTTGGTTTTATGGTAATTATTTCCTATTTATTAGGGGAGATTTTCGATCATTACAAATTACCAAAGGTTTCCGGATATCTTCTTGTCGGTATTATTTTAGGACCGTTTGCACTCAATTTTATAAACATTGAGAGTGCCCTTTCTTTGCAATTCATTGATATGATCACCCTTACTATCATTGCTTTTGTTGTGGGTAAGGAACTTTCAATAAAAAAATTTAAAAAAGACCTAAAGATAATTATTACCTACACCTTTATCGTTATTTCAGCCACCTTTTTCTTTATGACATTATTTTCGTACATTATTTACCGTTTTTACCCTTTTATTGGGGAATTACCACATAAAGAAATGGTTATTGTTGCTTTGATCTTTGGTTTTTTAGCTCTTGCAAAATCTCCTCTAACTACGGTTGCTCTTATGAAAGAGACCAATGCCTATACGAGAACGCCAAGATTAATATTATCTATCACCGTGTTAAAAGATATTATCGTGCTCGTTGGCTTTGCACTTTTTATGTCGATTCTAAAAGCAAAGGAATTCGGCACAACGGGAAGCCATTTAATTTTCGGAACACTGTGGGAGATATTCGGTTCATTTTTGATCGGCTTCGTAATCGGGATGCTCTCCCTACTCTATTTAAAGCATATTAAAGGGCAAAACCTGCTTATGCTGCTGATCCTTGCGATCTTTATAAGTATTCTCTCTGAGAAACTGCACATAAATAATCTATTGGTCGCAATATCGGTCGGATTTATCATTGAGAATTTTTCTGATCTCGGTGATGAATTTTTAACCAATGTTGAGATCATATCAACCTTTATCTATATCCTTTTCTTTTCAATAAGGGGGGCAAACCTTGATCTTGAAGTAGTCAAAAGAACCTACTTTATCAGTATTCTGCTCCTTGTTTTAAGAACTATCATAACCTATTTTGCTTTACGATTTGCTTCAAAATTGCAAAAAGATACTCCATGGATATATAAATACGGCTGGAGCGGTTTTATAAATCAATCGGGAGTTACGCTTGCCATTGCTTTGATAATAAAAAACAGTTTTCCGCGATATGTAGATATTGTTGCCATATCCATTTCTCTCATAGTAATTACCGACATATTGGGTCCCCCA
>JAUXGM010000148.1 GCA_030622125.1 bacterium
TTCATTATTCACTTGTTTTTTTGGTGTGTTCCGGGCTCTTCCTTAGACAACGATAGACCACCCGAGAACAGTATAGACAAGGGAATAAGGAAATAAGTTGATAAGGAAATAAGTAAAACAATATTAATCTCCGTACCCCATAAAAAGAGGGACATTACCTCATCAAACTGATTTTTTTTGTTGAGGTGTGTCCCGGACTCTTCCATTTGAAAAAAAGTGAATAAAACCGTATAATAGCATATATGAATGAGGATAAAAAAGACCTGATCATTAAATCTCTATCAAGGTATCTGCCTGAAATCATTGTAAACAAGATCAAAATGGCACCTGAAAAAACTTATATTGAAGGCGAAAGAAGAAGGGCGACAATACTTTTTATGGATATCAGCGGTTTTACTGCAATATCGGAGAACCTTGATCCTGAGGCGGTTACTTCCACTTTAAACGATTTTTTTAACCGTATGCGTAGGATCATAGAAAAATACGGTGGTATTATCAATAAGTTTATGGGTGATGCAATGCTTGTTCTATGGGGAGCATTGAAGACTTATGAGGACGATGACGAAAGGGCGGTCCGAGCAGCAATGGATATGATGACGGAGCTTAATGATTTCAATGAAAATAGATCAAAAGAGATCAGAGAGAAATTTCCGATCTCAATGACACTTGGGATCAATACCGGAATAGCGTTTTCAGGAAATGTCGGCTCCGATAAGAGAATGGAATATACGGTAATAGGCGATAATGTCAATCTCGCTGCTCGACTTGAATCAATGGCAAATCCAGGTGAGATCATGATCTCCGAATCTACTGCTAAGTCACTTTCTCCTGAAATTCTTTTAAAAGATGGTGGAAAAGTTGCAGTAAAAGGAAAAAAAGAACCCGTTCAAGTCTATCTTGTAGGAGGATTAAAGTCGGAGATCGGTGAACTTATTGAAAGATCATCTTTTTTTATGGAACGCATAAAACTTTCATCCAAACTAAATTCTCTTTTAAAGGATAATAATTTTATTCAAGTTGTCGGGCAATCGGGAAGCGGTAAAACAGCCTTTATTAGGAATCAATTTAAAAATTACGGCTATATTTCCGCACCGTCTTATGAAAAAAATAGTTCCTTTGGTTTTATAAAGCGTATTATTGCAACAGTATTGAATTTAAATCCTAATGATGAATCCAAGCAAAAACAGGTTCAGATACAAAGATTTATTCAAAAAAATAGGGAATATCTCCATTCCCTGCCGGTATTTTTGGATATTTACAATATTAAAAGCAGCCTTAAAGGTGAAGAGAGAAAATGGAAGATCTTTGAACTTACAAGTAGAATACTTAATAATATAAAAAACGGATTGATCCTTGATCATCTTGACAATATCGATGGGCTTAGCCTTGAATTTGTTAAGTATTTTATAAATCTCGAAGAATATAAAGATAAAATAATATTGATCTCAAGGAAAGAAATTATTGAGGGATTACCGATATTAAATATTCCGGATATTTCAAAGAAAGAGACATTGAAATATTTATTACAATACTATAAAAAAGAATTTATTCCGGATGAGCTTGCCGATAAGATATTTACAATTTCAAAGGGAAATATTGGGACGATGAACGGACTTATCAGTTATCTTGAAAAGGAGAAACTTATCTACCTTAAAGAGAAGGGAGTTTATTTAAGAATACCTGTTGATAAATTAAGGCTTCCGGAACAATTTAGGACTGTAATTATAACGATATTTGATTCATACAATGAATATACAAAGAAATTTTTGCAATATGCCTCCATTCTTGGAAATGAATTCAGTATACCGTTCTTAAACAAGTTGATAAACTATAAACAGGGCAGAATAGAAGGGGTTTTAAGAACATTAATTGGCGATCAAATTTTAAAAAAGAGAGACGAAAATAATTATATCTTCAATGATGAGAATTTCAGGGCTTCCATCTATGAACTTATATTGAAATCAAAAAGAAAAGAACTTCATACAAAGGTGGGTGAGGAACTTGAAAGAGCAAATGAAGAGATATTTACTATCGGATACCATTATGTAAGAGGAAATGATAAAAAGAAGGCAGTTGAATATGCAAAAAAGATCATAGAAAACGGATACGATAACTATGACAACCAAACGGTTATAACATACTGTGATTATGGTACTTCATTTCTTGATACAAAGAACAATGAAGAGAATGTTTATTTTATTGATAAGAAGATGAAATCATACTTTCGGCTTTCATATTTTAAGGAGTCACTGCAATTTGCAGAAAAATTGAAAAAGATTATCAAAAAATTAAAAGATGAAGAAAAAATCCTTGATATTGAAAATACGATTGCTGTTTATAACAATCAGATTGGCAATATTGATAAAGCAATTGAGATATTAAAAAAGTTATTATCGGAAGGAACAATAAAAAACTATTCCGTTGTTTTCTTGAATGCAAATATGAACCTTGCACTTTCATATAAGATCAAAAAAAATTTGAAAAATGCCGAGAGATATTATTTAAAAGCACTTGATATCGGAATAAAAAATAAATTAAATCTTGAAACTGTTTATAGAAATTTAGATCAGCTTTATTTGGAAAAGGATGAATCCGACAGATCAGAGGATTATTTGAATAAGAGTATAGAAAATGCAAATAAAAATAAAAATTTTTCAATACTTTGTGCTTCTTTAACCGATCTTGGGAAAATCTATATGCTAAAAAAAGATTATAATAAAACTATTGAATATAATGAAAAATCACTTAATATTGCAAATGAAAAGGGACTGAAGTACTGGGAATCAATAAATTTAAATAATATTGCAAAAATGAACGAAACTATAAGAAAATATGAAATAACTATTTTGTATTATAAAAAAGCAATCTATATAAACAGGGGATTCGGAGACTATGAAAATATTGTTAAATTCAATTTTAATATTGGAAGGATCTATTCTCTTATAAATGAATTGCTGAAAGCAGATAATTTATTTAATGAAGCATTAAAATTTTCAATTAAGATAAATAATTTTATGAATAATGATATTATTTTAGAGATTGCAACACTTTATAGAAAGATGGGGCTTTCAAAGAAATATCTTCGATATTCCGAGGATATCTTAAAAAAGGTATCAAAGAAGAATGAATTTTTATATTCGTTCTTTACATTACATAGATACATCGGCTATTTGGAACTAAAAATAAAAATTCCAAGTGAATTGAAAAGAAAAATTGAAGAAATTAAAAAGTTATCCGTCTGGTCGGATCTTTCAATTGTCTATGATTTTTTTACATTGTTAAATAACGGTAATGTCAATGAGATGAAAGAGATCACCAATACTTTGATCAATGAGATAGGAGACCCCGAACTTCTCTCTTTTTTATTTCCCGAGATCGCCGATATCTGTTTTAAATTAAATAAAAAATATATTGAAAGATTACAAGAATTACTCACCGATCAGATCACAAAGAACTATGTAAGGTACCTTAAAGGTGAAAAATTGAATATTGATGAGAAAAAATTATTTTACAGAAACGGTCTTTATCAGATATATCAAAAAGTAAACAATGGAAAAAATATACAGATAAAGAGTCAAAATAAATTGTATGAGGAGTTATAATGATGAATAATAAATTTACGGATCTGCCGATATTTGAAGGATTAAATGAGAATGAAATAACAGAGATCATCTCAAATGGTTTTATAAAGTTATATAAAAAGGGAGATATTATTTTAAGTGAAAATAAGATGAATTATGAGTTCCATACGATCCTCTCAGGTGTGGTTAAGGTAATAAAGGGAGAGAAGGAAAAAGAAAAGATTTTGGGATTTTTGCAAAGAGGTGATTTTTACGGTGAGATGTCGTTGATCTTAAATAAACCGCACAGTGCCTCAATTATCGCAAAGGAGGAAACGGAGATACTTGTCTTTTTAGATGATGAATTCAGTACCTTTTTTTTAGGTAATCTCACGATCATGAGAAATCTCTTAAAAAAGATGTCTGAGCGTCTTGCACTTATGGATGTTGAGGTAATAAACCTTGCCTATTTTACGATAAAAAACCGACTGATGACATTCATAAGATATATTACTGAAAATGGTAAAACGGAAGCAAGGATAACACTAACACATCAGGAACTTGCACAGATCATCGGAACAAACAGAGAAACGATAACAAGGATCATAAATGACCTGAAAGAAAAGGATCTTTTAAAAATAAATAAAGACAAAAAAATACTTATATTAAATAAGGAGAAATGGGAACTGTGAGAAATGATACATCCGTAATTTTGTAAATTCCAATTTTCTGTAATTTTCCATAATAATAGAATTCTTTTGAAATTTAATAATTATAAATACTGTTATTTAGGCAATTATTTTTTGGCATACTAATTGCTTTATATATAATAGAAAAGTTGGAGGCTAATATGAAAAAGCTTTATGTGATTTTTTTTACATTTTTAATAATGGTTTCAATATGTGCTATCGATAGATGGGGAACTAATAGTTCCTATGCTTCCGGAAAGACAGGCGGTACAAGTCGAAGTGTCGGAATTGATCCAGCCGGTGGTGTTCTCTGGCTCTATGATTCGGTTTTATTAAAAACCATAGAGCCAGAGAGAAGGGAAGGAATGGCTGTCGCTCAAATAGATACCGGTACAAATACATTTTTAGTGAATGAAGCACAGTGTGAGAATGATTATATGCCTATTCCCGGTAATACCGTTATCTATATGTATGGAAAACAGGAAAAGGATGTAAATGGTGTCCTGCGGGGTTATTACGGTTCAATGACATTTAAAAAAGGTATTATCTCCGATGATCCGAAAAATCCCGAGTATGTAAATGATATCTATATCTATGAGATACCGACACCACATGTCAATACGGATGGAAAAAACAATGTGTCATGGAAGCAACCAATCCTTCAAGAGATTGGGAATATGGATGGGAATCCTATATTGGGATATAATCTCTATTTTACTGCAGCTCATGGGGAACCGGGTATGAAGGTAAATTCTTTGCCAATTCTCTATAGCGAATCCACATTTACAGACACATCAAGGAATGGTTATTACTATATTACACTCGTTATGAGAAA
>JAUXGM010000029.1 GCA_030622125.1 bacterium
CAGTATACCGTATTCCGTGTTGAGTAAATAGAAATGGAATTTCTTAAACTCAGTACGAAAAACTTAGTACTTAGTACGATTACTCCTTGAACCCTTGAACCTTTGAACCTTTAAACCTTTTTTATGTGTCCCTGATTCTTCCTTAGATAACGATAAATTACCCGAAAACAATATAGCCAAGGAAAATAGAATCAAAGGTTCAAATGTAAGGGTAGACACATGGGTCTACCCCTACGGCTTTGTACTACATTTTACTCTCAATTCTCAATTCTCAATTTTCAACATTTTTTTTTATTCCCTCCCCTCTTGAAAAAAAAAGTGAAATCATGTAAAATAAAATAATGAAAAGTAAAAATATCAACAATCTAACAATTTTATCACTTTTATCGTTATTGATAATTGTCGGAGGATGCGGAATAAATCCTTTAACGCCTTCATTGAATGAGTTAGAAAAGGGACAAAACTACTTCCCTCTAAATCAATATTCATCATGGAATTATGAAACGGATAGCGGAGATACACTCATTTTAACAATAACCGATACATTCTATAGGGACGGAAACAAAATATATACTCTATTGGAAACATCATTATCAAATACCCTAACATATCAATTTGCAATATTTGATGATGGTATATACTTTCATATATTGGGACAATACAATCCATTTATAAAATATCCGTTAATAAAAACATTTTCCTGGGATTTTTTGAACATTGACGGAATGCATAATATTTTTACCATTGTTAAGGATAGTGAAAATATCAATAATTATGATAATGTCAAGGTTTTGCAATGGGATTTTTATAAGACATATCCGGTAGAAAAATATGATCATTCTTACTTTTATTATTTAAAAGATGGCGTAGGACCTGTTGTAATAGAAAAGAATGCTAAATTATACTTTTTGAGGAACTATATATGAATCAAATTGATGAAGATTATATGACGGTAGCACTTAACCTTGCAAAAAAAGGCAGGGGTACTACTTCACCAAATCCTATGGTTGGAGCAATTATAGTTAAAAAAAACAGAATTATCGGAAAAGGCTACCATAAAAAAGCCGGACTACTACACGCCGAGATATACGCATTAAAGGAAGCAGGAAATGATGCTAAGGATGCAACAATGTATGTTACATTGGAACCATGTTCTCATTGGGGAAAAACACCTCCCTGTACAGATGCAATAATAAAGGCAAAACTAAAAAGAGTGATCATAGGAATGAAGGATCCGAATCCCCTTGTCTATGGCAACGGTATCTTAAAGATGCAGGAAAATGGAATTGAAGTTGAAGTTGGAATATTGGAAGATAAGGCAAAAGAATTAAATAAATTTTTTATAAAGTATATTACAAAAAAAATTCCATATGTAATAATGAAAGCAGCAATCTCTCTGGATGGAAAGATCGCAGTAAAAACCGGTGATTCAAAATGGATATCAAGTAATGAGTCACGGAAAAGAGTTCAGCTTTTAAGAAATCAGATTGATGCAATAATGATCGGCATTAACACTTTAAAGATCGACAATCCCCATCTGAATGTAAGGATAAAAAATAAAAAAAAGGAACCTTATAAAATTATTTTGGCTGGAAAGCAAAAAATAAGGGGATTGAAAAATCTTAATTTATTCAAGGAAAATCATGATAAGATCATAATTATCCAATCTATGGATGCAGGAAATGAAATATATGAGGATCTTGTTCATAAAATAATTACCTTACAAGAAAATTATACATTAAAGGAAGTGCTGAAAAAACTTGCGAAATTGGAAATAATATCAGTACTTGTTGAAGGCGGCAGCAGGGTCTTTACGAACTTCATTGACGAAAAGTTAGTTGATGAATATCTATTTTTTATTGCTCCTATTATTATCGGATCGGATGGAATTCCAATTTATCAGGGAAAATCACCTGAAAAAGTAAAAAAAACAATTAAATTTACCAAAGTAAAAGGAAAATTTTTAAATGGAAACATATTTTTGGAGTTAAAAAGATGAGTAATATTTTAGTAACGGGCGGGGCAGGTTTTATCGGCTCCAATCTCTCATTTAAATTGACTGAAATGGGACATAAGGTTTTTGTGCTTGATAATTTTTCAACCGGAAAAACGGAAAATCTTAACGGATTTAAGGGTGAAATAATAGACGATGATATGATGTCATATAGTATATTGGAAAACTTCCTGGAAAATTATGATATTGAATATATCTTTCATGAAGCCGCAATACCTTCTGTAAAAAAATCAATTGACGATCCCCATAGAAATGTCGGTAATAATGTTAATTCAACATTGAATCTAATGGAAGCGGTAAGATTGCACGGAAGAATAAAAAAAGTGATAGCAGCATCTTCATCATCTGTTTATGGTGATGCGGTAAAACTTCCCAAAATAGAGATTGATGCGATAGATCCGGTTTCTCCTTATGCACTTTCCAAATATTTTACGGAAAAAATAGTGCTTCACTACGGGCAATTTTACGATATTCCCGTTATTGCATTGCGTTATTTTAATGTATTCGGTCCGAAACAAGACGCTAAAAGTCCATATTCGGCGGTAATAGTAAAATTCATTGAAAAAATAGCTGGAAATGAACCCATTGAGATATACGGTGATGGAGAACAGACAAGGGATTTTACTTATGTTAGTGATGTTGTAAATGCAAATATAAACGCAATGAGATCAAATGTAAAATGTGATTTCTTTAATATTGCGACGGGCTCTCGCATATCATTAAATGATTTAAAGGATAAATTATTTAAATTAATGGGAAAAAAAGTTGAAGTCAAATACTTAGCTACCCGCCCCGGTGATATAAAACATTCATTATCTTCCATTGACAAGGCAAAAAAAATTCTAAACTACAAACCACAATATACTATTGAAAAAGGGTTGAAAAAAACCATCGAATATTTTACCAAATGAGAAAATTTGCTTTTATTGGATTTATTTTTTTACTATTTGTTCCTTTAATTAATTGCACAAAAACAATAAAATCTAATGAAATTTTACCACCGTTTGAAAAACTTTATCAAAAAAATGAGATGTTATCTGAAATTGTTCCCGTTGTTGACAGAGAATATTATCCAACTGCGAAAAAAATAATTCGAGAAGCTAAGGAATCTGTTTCTATTAGTATGTTCGTAGTAAAAAGAGGAGTGAAGGTAAATAATTTAATTAAGGAACTGGAAAATGCAGCTTATCGTGGTGTGAAAGTAAAAATATTACTTGAAGATAACATAAAAGCAAATCATTTTATAATTAATTCTTTGAATGGTGCAAAGAATATTGAAATAAAATTTGATTCTCGTAAAAAGATAACCCACAATAAAATAATCATTGTTGATGAAAATATTATTTTAATTGGTTCAACAAATTGGACTGAGTCCTCATTAAGCTATGCAGATGAAGCGAATGTAATTATTAAAGACCAAAATATCGCTAAATATTTTCAAGACTATTTTGGCAAATTATGGAAGAATTCTTCAAAAGATATCTCTCCGTTTAAGAATTTTAACGGCAAGATAATACCAATTATTGATCGACAGTACTTTGATGTTGTTAACAAAATGTTGAATAAATCCGGTAAAAGAATATATATTATGCTATATGGTTTTAAATTAAGTGATACAGGGAATACAAATGGTGATATTTTAGCAGATAAAATCATAAAAGCAAGAAAACGGGGAGTTGAAACAAAGATATTATTGGAAAAAAGTAATTTTAATGAGCGGCTAAATAAGATGAATAACAAAACGATAGAATATTTTAAAGAAAATGGGGTTAATGCCAAATTTGATAATAGACATATCATTACTCATTCAAAGATTGTTATTATAGATGATGTTGTCATTTTAGGTGCAACAAATTGGTCTTATAGCGGACTCACAAAATGGCATAACACCGACATTTTAATAAAGGAAAAACTGATTGTAGAATATTTTGTAAATTACTTTGAAGAAAAATTTAGGTAGGGGCAGATCTATGTGTCTACCCGTTGAGAGTAAAACAATATTAATTTCCGTAACCAACAAAAGAGGGACATTACCTCAACTTTCTGATTTTTAAAGTTGAGGTGTGTCCCGGATTCTTCCTTAAATAACGATATACCACCCGGGAACAATATAAACAAGGCAATAAGGAAATAAGGGAATAAGGAAATAAGAAAAACAATATTAATCTCCGCTCCCCATTAAAAGAGGGACATACCTCATCAAACTGATTTTTTTTGTTGAGATGTGTCCCGGACTCTACATTAGATAACGATAACCCACCCGAGAACAATATAGCCAAGGAAAATAGAATCAAAGGTTCAAATGTACGGGTAGACACACGGGTCTACCCCTACGGTTTTGAATTATATTTGACTGGAGACTGGTGCTCTAAATGGGCACGGCATGCCGTTCCCCTACGAATGACTGGTGCTCTTCCCGTATTTCCTCATCCACCCATCAACCCATTTACTCATTCCCTTCTTTCATAATCTTCTCCTATAAAATAAAATCGTCTTTATTTTTGATTTTCATAATTGTCTTTGCTATTAACAATGCTACATTTTCCGCATCCTTAAGAGAAACAACCTCTACGGGTGTATGCATATATCTATTTGGAATACTTATTAAAGCGGTTGCAACTCCACCTCTTGAAAGCTGAATAGCATTTGCATCCGTTCCTGTTCCCCGTGGTGCAGCTACAATTTGGATCGGGATCTTATTTTCTTTTGCAACTTTTTTTATTAAAGCAAAAAGTTTAGGATTTATATTTGGTCCTCTTGCAATAACAGGACCGCCGCCAAGTTTTACTTCCCCGATAATTTCAGGTTTTATTCCGGGAACATCAGATGAAAATGTAACATCCACTGCAAATCCGATCTGTGGATTAACATTGTAAACACTTGTAATAGCTCCTCTTAATCCGATCTCTTCCTGAACAGATGCTACAGCTGTAACCTTATGTCTTAATTTGTCCTTATTTTCCGAAAGGATCCTTAGTGCCTCTGCAACTGTAAAAGCACCTATTCTGTCATCAAATCCTCTTGCAACATAGAGAGAACCTCTTAACTTTTTAAATCCGACATCTATTGTTATAGCATCCCCTATCTCAACAATTTTTTCAGCATCTTTTTTATCTTTTGCACCAATATCCACCCATATTTCATTTGCAGTTGATACCTTCTTTCTCTCTTCGGGAGTTAAAAGATGGATCGGTTTTCTCCCGATTACGCCGTATACTTCTCCCTTTTTTGTATTGACATTGACTCTTTGCCCAACAACAACATGAAGGTCAATTCCTCCAACAGGAGCGATCTTTAAAAAACCTTTTTCCGTAATTCCGCTTATCACAAAACCAATCTCATCAATATGTCCCGACATGAAGATAGAGGTTTTACCTTTTTCATTTAGTATTCCATAGGAATTCCCATGAAAATCGCCATGAACCTTGTCTGCAAAACCTTGGACATAGTTTCTCCAAACGGCAGAAGTTTGCTCTTCATAACCGGAAGGACCTGCTTGATCTAATAGCCCTTTTAAAAACTTTAAAGAATTTTTCTCCATATATTACTCCTTTACTTTAAATCGTTTAATTTTTCTCGTTGTTGTTTCTTCCATAGATTCGCTAAGTATTTTAACTCGCTTGATCTTCTTATAAATAACAAGATCGTCATTAACCTCTTTGATGATGGTATTGATTTTATTTTCAATATATTGATCACCAACTTTTATTTTTTCTTTTTTTTCAAGTTCATTAAAATATTCTTTGGAAGGATATACAAGTGCTTCAATATCTTCCGTTTTCATTTTTTTGTCCTTGATAAAGCCTCTGACAAGTATCTGCTCTATCTCATCATAAAGTTGAAATTTATCTTCTATTTCCTCAGGGAAAACATTTTTTCCGCCTTCGGTAACGATTAAGGTTTTCTTTCTTCCTGTTAAGAACAGATAGTTGTCTTTGTCAAGATAACCCTCATCCCCTGTCATTAAATAACCGTCTTCTGTAAATATTTCCTTTGTAGCACTTTCATTCTCATAATATCCTTGCATTACAATGGGACCTTTAACAAGTATCTCGCCTATACCTTCGGTATCCGGATCAAAAATCCTCATATCTACCTTCGGAAGTACCTTTCCAACCGATGATTCTTTGTAATGATCGGGCGGATTCAGAGTAATGATCGGTGATGTTTCAGTTAACCCGTAACCCTGAACAAAATCTATGCCGAATTGATTATATTTTTTAAAAGTAGATGAAGCAAGAGGAGCGCCGCCTGAGATACAAATTCTTATCCTATCAATTGATGCTTTTTTCAATATTGGTTTAAAAAGCCAATGACCAAGATTAATTTTAAATGCTTTCTTGAAAAAGCCGCTTATTCCCATAAGTACATTTATCAACCCATAGATAAATACTCCTTTTTCTCTTATTCCTTTTAATATTCCTTTTAATAATTTATTAAATAACACCGGTACGCCTAAAAACATTGTTACCTTCCCGTGTTTTAGGTCGAAAAGGATCTGTTTTGATGCTATTCTTTTACCGAAAACAATTTCTGCACCGACAGAAAGCGATTCCAAAAAAACCGCTGTCATAGTATATGAATGATGTAATGGTAAAAGAGCATAAAAGATATCCGTTGGATAAAGTTTCATATAGGTTTGAGCCAAAAAACAATCCGAAACGAAATTCTTATGTGTAAGCATTACACCCTTTGCAATACCTGTTGTGCCGGAAGTATACAAGATCGCAGCAAGATCGTCTTCCTTTAATTTCGGTAATTTGGCACTTTTATTAAGTTTAATATCCATAATATAATTCGGTTTATTCGGTGAAAGAGAAATTTTTGCACTCAGATCATACTTTGCCATATTAAAGTCATCATATTTTTCTTCATCTATGAAAACTACCTTGATATCGGCTAATTTTGCTATATGTAGTATTTCTTTTTTATTCAATTGATAATTGATAGGAACAATAATTCCGCCGGCATATAATGTTGCAAGGTATGCAACACCCCATTCGGGCGAATTCTTTCCGGTAAGACCGATCTTATCACCTTTTTTTATACCGATATTGATAAGATGACCTGCTACTTTTTTAACAATATCATTAAGTTCCTTATATGTCAAAGAAATGTATTCGGGTTCAAAAGCGGTAAATACTTTATTGTCTGGAAATCGTTCCGTTGTAATTGAAACCATCTCCGGTAATGTAGGCCATTGCCCTTCAAATATTCCTCCCCTATAATCGTTTAAAAAATCCCACGGTTTTTCTTTCATAGTATCTCTCCTTATGGATATATTCTATTTATTGTTCTTGGAAACGGGATCGTAGTTCTTATATGTTCTACACCGGTTATCCATGCAATAGTTCTTTCTAATCCTAAACCAAAACCACCGTGAGGACAACTCCCCCATCTTCTAAGATCAATATACCATTTATAGTCATCTTCGTTTAAATTTGATTTTTTTGCCTCTTTCAAAAGCCTTTCATAATCATAGATCCTCTGTGAACCGCCGATCAGTTCACCATAACCTTCTGGTGCATACATATCAACACCTAAAACAAGATCGGGATTTTCTTGATCTATCTCCATATAAAATGGTTTTATCTTTTTGGGAAAATGATGAATAAAAACCGGTTTATCAAAATTTTTACTGAGAATAGTATCTTCTTCTGCACCGAAATCATCTCCCCATTCCATCTTTCCGCCATTACCATTTATTATATCCAATGCTTCATCATAAGTTATTCGATAAAAAGGTTTTTTGATCATTTCAAGTTTAGAAAGATCTCTGCCTAACATTTTAAGTTCATTTGATTTCTTTTCAAGAACTCTTTGAACAATATATATCACAAAATCCTCTGAAATATTTATTACATCATTTAGATCTGCAAATGCTATCTCCGGTTCAACCATCCAAAATTCCGTTAAGTGTTTTTTCGTCTTTGATTTTTCCGCTCTGAAAGTGGGACCGAAACAGTAGGTCTTTCTAAAAGCAATTGCACCTGCCTCTTGATATAACTGCCCTGATTGCGACATATATGCCTTATTTCCGAAATATTCCGTTTCAAAAAGAGTGGTCGTTCCCTCGGTCACCGTTGGAGTAAATATAGGTGAATCAAAAAGAATATACTCATTATCATACATATAATCCCTTATTGCCTTTACAACCTCATCTCTTATCCTCATTATTGCGAACTGTTTCTTGCTTCTAAGCCATAGATGTCTATTGTTAAGTAGAAAATCTACCCCGTGTTCTTTTTTTTGTATAGGATATTCCTCATCCTTATAGTGGTTGATCATCTCTATTGATTTTAATAATATCTCTACTCCACCAGGGGCTCTCGGCGATTCCTGAACAATACCGTCAACTGCTATTGTATCTTCCATAGATAAAAGTTTTACCTTATTGAAATCTTCTTCCGATACCTCATTTTTGACTACTACATTCTGTATAAAACCTGTTCCATCCCTTAAAATAAGAAAAGCGATCTTTCCCGAACTTCTGATATTATAAACCCAACCCTTTAATTTAACTTCTTTTCCGATAAATTCTTTGATGTGAGATATCGTTGTCTCCGTCATCTATTCCTCCATTTTTTATGTAAAACAAGAAACTTAATTATTATATACAAAATAAATAAAAAAATCAAGGAACTACTGAAAATAAGATAACTTTTTTTGATAAATTCACGATAAATAATAAATCCGAAAATAGTAAATGGAATAAGCAATACCATATTTATAAATATAACGATCTGATTACTTCTGGTATTAAAAGGGGCTGAGAACGGCATTGTCGGATTAAGAAAGATATAGAGATAAATGAGTAATCTGAGAAGCAAATAGATAATAATAAGCAGAACTATTCCATTCAAAGTACCCTCCTTTAAAATAAAGTAGGCACCGATGATCAAAAAAAGAATATTATAGATCGAATTGAATATTCCATCAACATAAGAAATAAGTAACTTTCCCCTTCCTATTGGAGATAACTTAAATATGTATGCTGCTTTATAATCCTTACTAAAAGTAGTATTCCAAAACACCAAAAGAAAAATATATAAAATAAACGGGACAATAAAATAAATAAATGAAAATGAAGAGCTTCCGCTTTCATTTGAAAATATTTTAAATTCACTTAATAAAATAAAAGCAATTAAGATACCGATAGTTGAAAATGTTCTTGTTCTAAGTTCGCGCTCTCTTTTAAATAAAATAGCGATGAGATCAGAAATGGGATTTGCATTATGAATATTTGAATCATTTTTAAAATTCAACGCCTTTTTTTCATAATTTTTTAGATACCTTTCATAATTTTTTGAAAATAATTTATACAAAAGGAAAATCAAAAAGAGGCAAATAGTAATTATGGAAAAAAGGAGAATAATTCCATCTTTAAAATTATTGGTATATATATATTCATATAATCGTGCAAAATAATATGTTGGAAGATAACGGGTAAATCCTATTTTTTCAAGAGATATCTCTTTTTGAATAAGATAAACATAGAAAATATAGACTCCAATGGTAAAGATAGTTGAAAAATAAACAATGATCTTATCAAATTTTGTTACATTAAAAATAGAAATAATACCTAAAAAAAGAAAGGAAGCAATCAGCGTTACGGCGACGGAATTAAAAAACAATACAACAAGCATTCCTAAAATACCTAAAATTCCAGCACCGCCTTTTAAAAAATAGCCGGCAAAAAGTGATAAAAAACCCATTGAAAAACTGATAATAAATGTGTACAAAAAGATAAATGAAACCTTTCCTAAAAGGATTGTTTCAGTTTTTATCGGAAGCCGTAAAAGGATATAACTATCTTCCGGCATTATAAGAAATCTTCTGAGTTCAAGTAAAAGTAACATCATGGTCATAAAAAAAAGTATTGTCATAAAAAAAAGTGTGAAAGTAAATGGTGAACCTTTTGAGTAAACAGCGGATATTGCAGTAAAATATAGACCCGTCATAAGATAAAAAAAGAAAAGAAGGATCATATAATATCTTGATTTTGCAGAATTTTTGAGTATCTTACTGCCCCGCATTTCATTTTTTAAAAAGATATTCAATAAAAGAAAATATTTTTTCCCCTCAGTCATTTACAATGGAAAGAAACGCCTCGTCAAATGCTGATTTTTCTGTTCTTTCAAGCAGTTCACCTATCGTCCCGTAAAAAAGTATCTTTCCCTTATTTATGATAATGATCTTTTCTGCATACTTCTCAATGATCTCAATTATATGAGAAGAGTAAACGATCGTTTTATTATGCCTCTTAAAATTTTGTAATAGGTCCTTGAATTTGAATTGCCCATTGATATCAAGTCCATTCATCGGCTCATCAAAAAAAATTATGTCGGGATCATGAAGGATTCCACTAATGATCAATAACTTCTGCTTATTCCCTTTTGAAAGAGATGATATCATTGAATTTTTACTCGATCCTAATTCAAAAAAGTCAAGATAGTGATCTATCTTTTCTCTCAATTCATTTTTTGTTATATTATAAATTTTTCCCACAAAGACAAGATATTCAAAAAGAGTTAAATGTTGATAAATATATTGACTTTCAGGTACATATCCCATTTTATACTTAAATTTTTCACTGTTTTTATCATATTTTTCACCGAATATTGATATCTCTCCCTCATCTTTATCTATTATGCCGTTCAATATATTTATTGTAGTTGTCTTTCCGGCACCATTCGGTCCAATATATCCCGTTATCTTTCCTCTTTCAATATTAAATGAGGCATTGGATATTGCTTTTACCTTACCAAAATTCTTTGTTAGATTTTTTACCTCTATTGCACTATCCATTATTTTACTTTTAAGGGATCAAAATATTTTCTTCCGCCTTGAAAATTTTGTATCTCATTTAATATCATTTTAAGATGGGTATCATCCTCAACGAAATCAATCTCATCCGTTTTTATTAAAAGGAGGTTTGTTTTATTATAATGAAAAAAGAAGTAATTGTAAGCTTGATTTAACCTTTCTATATATTCCCTATCCATATCTCGTTCAAAGATCCTTCCTCTCTTTATAATTCTTTCCATCAAGGTATCTGTCTCTGCTTGCAGGTAGATAACAAGATCAGGATTAGAAACCCTTCTTGCGAGCATCGTCCAGAGGATCTCATAAAGCCCGAGTTCCTTTTCACTTAGATTAAGATAGGCAAATATTCGGTCTTTTTCAAAAAAATAATCCGATACAATGAATTTAGAAAAAAGATCCATCTGTAAAAGCTCTTCCTGCTGTTTAAATCTTGAAAGGAGAAAAAATAATTGCAACTGAAAAGCATATTTATCCGGTTCAACATAAAAATCCTCTAAAAACGGATTTTTCTCAACTATCTCTAAAAATTCTCTACCATTAAACTTTTTTGCAATAATGCTTGAAAGAGTAGTTTTACCAACCCCTATAACCCCTTCTATTGCAACATAATTACCTTTTGATAAAAAATTCATTTATCTGAGCCCGTAAATCTTCCATTTTTAGCGATCAATGAAGCGTTATCATAAGTTAATCTACCATTTATCAATGTTTTTTCTATTTTCCATTTATTTACCATTGATGAATAGGGATTGTATCCGGAGGTATCAAAAGGTGAGGGTTCAATTGGTGAAGGCATTTTTTCTCTGACAAGAACTATATCTGCATAGTTACCTTTTTTTAATTCTCCTCTTTTTGGGATGCCGAATATTTGTGCCGGTTCTGTTCCCATCAATGAAATGATCCGATTAAACCGCTTTTCTTCAAATAGGTTTAACATCAAACGAAATGAATATCCAAGTGACGGTAATCCATAAGCCATCTTGTTCGTATTTGTATTTTCCATCTTCGTTTCTTTTGTGAAGGAACAATGATCTGTTGTAAGCATATTAAATGCACCTTTTCTAAACTTTTTCAGCATGTTATCAACATTTTTTTGATCTCTTAACGGGGGGCAGGTAGTAAAAAGCGGTGCATCTTTTCCCGATAACAATGAATTATCACAAAAGAGATATTGCGGGCAGGTTTCCAATGTCATATTCTTATTTTTTCTATTATAAAGTTCAATAATATCAACTGATTCAGCCATTGTAATATGAACAAAATGTAATTTAACACCAATATCCATAGCAAAAAAGGCAATTTTGTTTACAGCTTCAAGTTCCGCCAGGGGTTCTCTGATCTGTGGTAAATTCTTGATCTCAGGTGAATATTTTTTTATATTGTTCAGGATGATCCCATCATTTTCACAATGCACTTCAAGAACACCGTCCAACTTTTTGATATTTTCCATCAGATCAACTATCTGACCATCATTCAACATCCATCCGTTGTTGGAATATGTGGTAAATATCTTGAATGATATTATTCCCTTACTTACATAGTTTTTTAAATATTGAAGATCAACTTTTTCTGTTATCACTTTATGAAAATTATAATTTACGAACTGCTTTTCCGACGGTATCTTCTCTTCTTTATAGGGGAGGTAATCTATTACTGTTGTAATCCCTTGCGAGAGAGCGATCTTGGTCCCGTTCTCAAAGTTATCGGATGTATGAAATTCGCCCTGCTGCAAATCCAAATGAGTATGTGCATCGATCAATCCCGGAAAAACAAAACATCCGGTTGCATCTATCTCACTATCATATTTAATATCTTTATTTGTAATTGCAGTTATCTTTTCATCCTTTATGTAGATATTAAGTTTCTTGATACCTTTTTTTGTTACAATTTTACCGTTTGTTATTTTTGTTATCATCTTTTGCCTCTTTAAAATATATTATTTGTTCATCCGCCTTTTTAAAATGAAGCTCTTCCCTGCCAACTTTTTCAATAAGGTAATTAGGGTCCTTTTTCATCTTAATAATTTCTTGTTCTATCTTGAAATTTTCTATCTTTAATTTTTCAATACCACGATCAAGGGTTTCTATTTGTTTTTTTAATTTTAGATTTTCTTTGATCCCGCCTTCACCATGCCAGTATACAAAAATTAAAAGAATTACAATTACTGTAAAGGCTAATGTAACCCAGATAATAGCATTTTCTTTCTTCTTATTTTTTTTAGTTTTTATCATTTCTTAAAACAATCTATAAATATTGACCCTTTAAGTTCTTCTTCTATTCTCATCAGCTGATTATATTTTGCGATCCTCTCTCCCCTTGACAGTGAACCCGTTTTTATCTTCCCAAGATTAAAAGCAACCGTCATATCGGCGATAAAGGTGTCTTCCGTTTCACCGGATCTATGAGAAACAAGCGTTTTATAACCATTGTTTCGTGCAAGTTCAATCGTTTCAATTGTTTCCGTCAATGTGCCGATCTGATTTAATTTTATCAAAACCGAGTTTGCAACACCCTCGTCTATTCCTTTTTGAACTCTTTTCTTGTTTGTAACGAATATATCATCACCAATAAGTTCTATCTTACTGCCTAATACCTTTGTCAGCTCTTTCCAACCTTCCCAATCATCCTCTGCAAGACCATCTTCAATTACCACAATTGCGAATTTTTTTGTGATATTCTCATAAAATTTTATCATTTCCTTTGCACTATGCTCTTTTCCCTCAAATTTATATCTTTTCTTCTTTTCATCATAAAATTCCGATGCAGCAACATCAAGACCGATACTAATTTGAGTTCCAGGTGTATAACCTGCTTTTTCAATTGCCTCAGTGATAAATTTCAACGCTTCAACATTACTTGCCAAATTCGGAGCAAAACCTCCTTCGTCTCCAACTGAAACCGATAATTTTTTTGATTTTAATATCTCTTTCAGGTTATGAAATGTCTCACTTGCAGCTCTGTATGCCTCTTTAAATGTCTCAAAACCATGCGGGGCAATCATAAATTCCTGAATATCTACGACCCAATTAGCATGCCTACCGCCATTTAATATATTCATCATTGGAACGGGAATAATCCTCGGCATAACCCCGCCAAGATATTTGTATAACGGTAATTCATAAAAATTCGCAGCGGTTCGAGCACAGGCAAGGGAGACACCAAGTATTGCATTTGCTCCCAATTTTGATTTATTTTCCGTGCCGTCAATCTCTAACATCTTTTTATCAATTGCCAACTGATCAGTAACATCAGTGCCGATAATTGCGGGAGCAATAATATCATTTACATTAGCTATCGCTTTTTGAACGCCTTTACCAAGAAATCTATTCTTGTCTCCATCTCTCAATTCAAGTGCTTCGTGTATTCCGGTAGATGCCCCCGACGGGACCTCTGCTCTTCCTCTAACACCCGATTCAAGAATTATATCGACCTCAATTGTCGGATTTCCTCTTGAATCCAATATTTCTCTTGCATGAATATCATCAATATGTTTCACTACTTCCTCCATTTAAACCTTTAACTATTTTTATTCCTGCCGATGCACCAATTCTTGTTGCACCTTTTTCTATCATCTTAATAACGGTTTCATAATCTCTGATCCCGCCGGCAGCTTTTACTTCCATATCGCTACCAACCGTCTGCTTCATCAAGTAAACATCATCAAGGGTAGCACCACCTTTTGAGAAACCGGTGGATGTTTTAACAAAATGAGCCTTTGCATTTCTGGAAAGAAGGCATGCTTTTACTTTTTCTTCATCCGTTAACAGGCAGGTCTCAATGATTACCTTTACCGTTTTACCCTGTGCCGCTTCTACAACCGCCTTGATATCATCCTCTACGACCTGGTAGTTGCCTGCTTTAAGTTCACCAATGTTAATTACCATATCAATTTCATCTGTGCCATCCTCTATTGCTCTTTTGGTCTCATACGCTTTAACTTCTTTCGGCATCGTTCCAAGTGGAAATCCAACAACAGTGGCAATGAGAACATCAGAGCCCTTTAAATTATCACTTGCTCTTTTTGTCCAGTAAGAATTAACGCATACCGCTTTGAAATGGTATTCTTTCGCTTCATTACATATCTTATCTATTTCTTTGTCCGTGGCTTCGGGTTTCAAATAGGTATGATCTATGTATTTTGCAACATCAATTTCAGTCTCATTTTTGGATTCGGTTTTGACTTCATTTTCAACCGCACTCTTTGCTTCACACTCAACTTTACCTTCTACTTCAGTCTCAATGTGAATCTCTTTATCACTGTATCCCATGATTCCAAGCCTTATCTCAAATTCTTTTTGGGACATAAGTTCAACACCCACGGATTTTAATCCATTTTTAAGTTCAATAACTTCTTTTATCATTTTACTGCCGTCGTAAACATCATCCTTGAATGTTGAAATTACGGGTATTTTTTGATTTATTGCTTCAATAATAATTTTAACATAGTTCTTCGATGAATCGAAATTAACGATCTCTTTCCCCTCAAATATATCAATACTTGGTAAAATAACCTCTTTAATGTCAATCAATAATTGCTTCGGTGGGAAAAAATCTTTATTATAGATGATCTTGTCAGCCCATTTGCTGATACTTGGAGAAGCAATAGTGTCATAATTATAGATTACAATTACTTTTTTCCCCTTATTGTAATGGGCATAAACCAATTTTTGAAAATCGGTAAGATCATAAGAACTATTTTTAATTATGATCACGCTCATTTTTTCGGATCTTGACGGATCACTATCCGACGATCTATTCCAGTCATTCATAATTCACTCCTTTTATTTTGCAATTCCAGTTACCCTTACTTCTCTCACCACTATTACCTTTATTGTACCGGGGTATTTGCCTTCATCCTCTATTTTTTTTGTGATATTTCTTGAAAGAATTGCCGCTTCGTCATCACTGATCTCCTGACTATTTACAATAACTCGTAATTCCCTTCCTGCCTGTATGGCGAACGATTTTTCAACACCTATGAAGGAATTTGCAATTGCTTCAAGGGTATTAATTCGTTTTATATAAAATTCATAAGTCTCTCTTCTCGCACCCGGACGAGAAGCGGAAATAGCATCAGCTACCTGAACAATTACCGCTTCTGTCGATTCAAACGGAACATCATGATGATGGGCTAATATAGCATTTACAATAATAGGATTCTCGCCATATCTCTTTGCAATATCAGCTCCAAGTTGTTGGTGATTGCCCTCCTGTTCCCTGTCTATGGCTTTGCCGATGTCATGAAGTAAACCGGCTCTCACTGCATTGCTCGGTGACATTCCAAGTTCCTTTGCAATATATCTTGATATATAAGCAACTTCCTTTGAATGGTGAAGTCCATTTTGCCCATAAGATGTTCTGAATTTTAGTTTTCCGATCAATTTAACCAATTCGGGGTGAATATCGTTAAATCCGAATTCATAAACCGTTTCTTCCCCTGTTTTTATTATTTCTTCATTTACATCTTTTTTTACTTTTTCAGCGATCTCTTCTATCCTCTTTGGATGGATCCTGCCGTCTGCAATTAATTTTTTTAGAACACGGCTTGCTATTTCCCTTCGGACGGGTAAAAAAGAGGAAACCGTTACCACCTCGGGTGTATCATCAATGATAAGATCAACACCAAGTAGATTTTCAAATGTTCTGATATTCCTACCTTCCCTTCCTATAAGCCGACCTTTCATCTCATCGTTGGGTAATTCCACCGATGAAATAGTGTTTTCACAGATATAATCAACAGCAAGCTTTTCAATTGACGAAGAAACAATGTCTATTGCCTTTAATTTTGCTTCTTTCTCATAATTCTCCTCAAATTTTTGTAATTTTGAGGCAAAGTCATATTGTGCTTCTTTCTCCATAAGTTCAATTAGTTGTGCCTTTGCATCATCTGCCGAAAGATTGGCAATTCCTTCAAGGGATCTTATCTCGGCGGCTTCCGCTTCATTAAGTTCAGCTTGCCTTTCTTTCAATGCTTCTTGTGATGCTTTCAGTCGGCGTTCCTTATCTTTTATATCAAGGATCCTTTTTTCTATGACATTGCTTTTCTTGTTCAGGTTATCCTCTTTCTGAATGACCCGTTTTTCTAAATTATTCAGCTCATTTCTTTTTTGAGAAGTTCCCCTTTCAAATTTTTCTCTTTCTTCAACCATCCTTGTTTTGACTTGGATACTCGATTGCTTTACTGTTTCAAGTTTGATCCTTTCCGCTTCTTTTTTTGCGTTATTTATGATTTCTTCCGCTTTAGAATTAGTATTTTCAATGATCAACTTGTTTTCATTGGACTTACCCAGTATTTTTTTCGTTTGAAGTTTTTTCCCGATAAAAAAAGCCGTTACACCAATAATTATCATTACAATAATTGCAATTATATAAATAATCATTTTTCCTCCAGGGTAAAAGGTTGAATATAAAATTTGATTGATAAATCACATATAAAAAGTATATTTACAATTACCATTCTTTCACCTTCTACGCTATATATAAAACAAGCGGCTATGACAGCATAATGGTAAATCCCTAATTATTAGGGGGGCGCAGTTTAAAAAGGTTCTGCCTTCTCAGTGACTGTTCCCAAGTTTAAATGATTGGTTCGCCAAATTGCATGCCTATCATAGCCAATACATTATAAACCTTTTTTTATTTTTTTGCAAGTTTTTTCAAAAAAAATACAAGTAGAAAGTCAAAAATCGTAAATAATGGAATAACCACAGAACACACAGAGGACAAAATAGTTGAGAGTTAAGAATTGAGAGTAAAAAATATTAAATTCAGAAAACAGGCGGGACATCACCAAATACAAAGGATAGAGGTTGGAGGTTAGAGGATAGTTAAAAACAATATTAAACTCCGCTCCCCATTAAAAGAGGGACATACCTCATCAAACTGATTTTTTTTGTTGAGATGTGTCCCGGACTCTACATTAGATAACGATAGCCCACCCGAGAACAATATAGCC
>JAUXGM010000134.1 GCA_030622125.1 bacterium
CCCTATACATTCATTCCTTTTTATTATAAGTGTCTAATTTATTGCCCGTAGAAAATCGCTGTGAAAACAGGAATCCATCTTTCCATTTTTTTCTCAAATCTCAATCAATATAATCTGAAACCGTCAAACCGTCAACCTGGCACTTTTTTTTCACCGCAGAGACGCAGAGACCGCAAAGAAAGAAGTGTACACTTTTTCTCGTCATTCCTGTGAAAACAGCGATTTTCTACGGGCAATAAATTAGACACTTATAATAAAAAGGAATGAATGTATAGGGGGTAAATTATAAAAATGTATAATAAAATATGGCGGTATAAAGTAAGTAGGAAGTATGCGTATTAAATAAGTAATTTAAAAAGATATATATGAAAAGATGTTAAATAGGTATTTTGTAGATTAAACACAAGGTATGCCAAAAATATAAAAATAGATTATCTTTTGAAATACCGCCAAAATAAACTTGACAATTAGCTCCTTTTATGTTATAATAAAGTAAATTAAAAAATGGAGGTACGATTATGGCAAACAAAGAAGATGTAATTTATTTAGAGGGTCAATTTGGTAGACTTGCTATCAATTCAAATGACAATTTGGGAAAGAAGGTAGCGATGTTAATTGAGAATCAATGTCTGGGTGTTCCGGCAAATGCTGCTGCAAAAAAGTATGGATATTCCCGAACACGATTTTATCAGCTCAAAGACGACTTTGAAAGAGGAGGCACAGAGGCATTGCTTAGTAAGAAGAAAGGACCAGGAAGAAAATATGTTCGGACAGAGACTATAAATAATCAAATTATTCGGTATAAATTTCTTGATCCGGAAATATCAGCACCGGTAATTGCCCAAAAGATGCGACAATTGGGGTATAAAATTAGTATTAGAAGTGTAGAGAGAACCATTACAGAACTTGGTCTTCAAAAAAAAACTCTATTTCTTAAATCCGGAAAAAAATGAGCAGGAATTAGAGGTACATCGAACTAAGAAGCAGACCAGGCAGATTAAGATCAGTCCGTTGAATAATGAGCGGGAAGTCCGGGAAATATTATCAAGGAAAATTTCCGGAACATATTGTGGACTATTTTTTTTAATCCCCGAGCATTTAAGACTTGGCAGTTGGGATTTACTGAAGAGCTGGACCGGCAACGATGATAAAGGTATTGAACCTCGTATTGCACTTCAGATGGTTCATGAGTCGGCTTTATGTGTTCATGGCGTTCGTCCGAGTCGTTCTTTATGCAATCAGGGTTTTGAAATTCTCAATGGATTAGGTCATATAGCCACCGACAAGGCAGTTCATAACTTATTGGATACTCATACTATATCCGAAGCCAAGGCAATGCAGATCGGACTTGGGAAATTAAGGCAGGCAAGCGGACATTATAAAGGAAATCTATTCGCATACGATCCCCATAGACTCGAAAGTTATTCCAAGCGCATAATGCCATTTAAAAAGAGTAACCACAGAAGTAAGCCCAAAAAAGTTTTACAAACATTTTTCAGTATCGATTCCATTACAGGACAACCTTTCGGTTTCACCATAGGGTCACCCGGAAGAACTACGAGCAAAGCTTCTCTGGAATTATTAGATATGATGAATAATATTATTCCTCAAGGCGGTCTGGTCTTAGCTGATACCGAGCATGCAACTGTAGAAATTATGAAAAGATTTTATGAGGATAAAAATTATGATATTATGATGCCGATGTCAAAGACAAAAAAGGTAATGAATATTTTAAAACAATTGGAATACCAGAGGCAATGGGCCGGATATGGCATAGCAATCACCCAATACCGATTAGGAAATATGAGTCAGCCGATAAATTTAATTGCCCAGAGAACGGGTGAGGTTGAATCTGAATATGAATATAACGGATTTGCTTCCACATCTGTGAGTTCTATTGCCGATGCTTTGAAAATGCTCACACGGGACTATCCTGAGCGTTGGACTATAGAAGAGTTTTTCAATTTTGAAGCGGCAATGGGATGGGATAAGGCATTAACCTTGAATTTGAATATCCGCTATGGAAAGATGTCATTGGCCCTAATTGCACAAGCGGCGGCATATCAATTCAGGCAGAAATTACCGAAACCATATAAAACATGGACTGCTAAACATCTTGCCGATACAATATTTCGTGGAATAGATGGTGATTTAAGAGTAAAAAACGATACAATAATCGTAACTATGTATAATATTCCGGAGCATCTCGGAATAAGAAAATACTACGAATATTTACCTGAAAAATTAGAAAAAGAAGGAATTAATCCGAGGGTTCCGTGGCTATATAATTTAAAAATCGATTTCCGGTTTAAATAAAAGTGTCTAATTTATTGCCCGTAGAAAATCGCTGATCAGGTCAGGAATGACAAACCGTAGGGGTCGTTCGTAAAATTAGGGACGGTGTTTCACTTGTTTCACTTATGGGAAACAGGGATGGTGGTCCCCATCATATTACCAGCGTCCCGTTGCACCACCACCGAACGAACTTCCTCCACCAAATCCGCTGCGACTTTTTCCGCTAAAAAGCATTTTAAGAAGAAATATCAAAATAATTCCTGCTATGCTTAAAAATACAAATCCCCAACCCTTTTTACCTTGTTTCAAAAAATTGATTCCGGATAATAAAAAAGCTAAGAATAGAATACCTAAAATTATATGCCATTTGTAAAAAGCAAACCATGATACTTTTTTTGTCACTTTTTCAATAATTCCTCTACACCCTTCGTAAATTCCTCTTGAATATTCATTATTTTTAAAGTATGGAATGATATTATTATCAATAACCTTTTTCATAATATTATCATACATTTTGGGATATCCACCACCAAGTTGAATACGTACCTCTCTATTTTCAATTGCAACTAAAAGCATTACTCCATTATTAGGTTTTTTGTGACCAACTCCCCAATAGTTAAATAGATTTTTAGCAAAGTTTTCAATAGTGGGATCATTGGTATCATAATCGTATCTTGAATTTATTGTAACAACAACTAATTCAATACCAGTTTTATATTCAAGATCTTTAAGCATATTATGTATAGCATCGTAATCGGTTTTACTAATAACTTTAGCGAAGTCATTGATATAATCATCCTTATAATCGGGATAATTAGAAGAGGAATAAACAAGTGTAAAAAGAGAAAAAGTAAATATTATGAGAAAAAATAATTTATTTTTCATTTGAATCTCCTGTAACCTCGTATGAAATAGAATCCGGAAGTTCATTTATATCATCCTTTTGATAGGGGAAAAAAATTGAAAGTTGTTCTCCGGCTTTTTTTATTCCCTCATCAATGCCAGTAACAAATTCACCTTTTTTGAAATGTTCAATAACTATATTTTTAGTTGATTCCCAGAAATCATCCGGAACCTTTTTATTTATTTCATTATCTCCTATGATTGCAAATTTCTTATCATTAATTGAAAGATAAAATAAAACACCGTTTTTTAGTTTAGTTTTTCTCATATTCAATTTAACGAATATTTCTCTTGCCCTTTTCATAGTATCAGAATAGGTATTAAAATCAATATGAACCCTGATTTCACCAGATGTGTTCTTTTCCGCATTCTTTATGGCTTCTAATATTTGAATTTCTTCTTCTTTTGTAAAGAATTTCTTTTTCATATATACTCCTTTTAAAATATTATAATAAATGTGGGAATATTTTTCAAGTATAAGGAAAAATAGAGGACGGTAGTCCTACACCATAACTGGTATGAGGGATAAATCCTGGCACCTTTTCAAAATGCTGGATAAACCACAGCACCTTTTCAAAATGCTGGATGAACCACAGCACCTTCGAGAAAGTGCTGGATAAAATTACAAAAGTAGAAAAATTGTAAAACAGTGCCAATAATAAAAAAGTTATGATTTATAATAAAAAATAATTCTACTCACATAAATTATATCATAATTACTAATATATTCGTAATTTAAATAAAAAATTCTACTTTTTCTACCACCGTCCCCATATTATACTTGACTAATCGCGTTTACCGGGCATGCCTTTATACAAACATTACAATGCTTACAGTCAGCATAATCGATCTCGGCTTTGCCGTCTTTTAAGAAAATGACATTGAAAGGGCATACCTTCATACATTCTTCGCACCCGGTACACAGCTCTCTGTCAATAACAGGACTTTCAATAACATTTTCTTTTGCTCCATTACCTGTTGGGACGTTATTTCTTGAAGCACTATACGCTTGATCTCCTATCATATTAGAACCGCATTTCGGGCATTTGGTCTCCGTACAAGGTAAACCCCTCGTATGTTGAACTTTTGTATGACATTTGGGACAAATACAATATGTGGAAGGTCCAAAACTCGATCTTTTGCCGGCATCGCCAAAACCACCGCCTCTGCCGGAATCTCTACCTGAACCCATACCTTTTCCAAATCCGCCTGGCATTTTTACCTCCTTAATTCTTCCTGCAAAAATTTATTAAGTGCATTCTCTACACTATCAAGATCTTCATAGGTAATTGCAGTTTTATTGAATTTTGCTTTGATATTTATCTTACTTTCTTTTCCCATTCTTTTCCCTATAAAAACATCTATATGAGGTAGTAAACTCATGATGTCCTTTGTATCCGCATGTTTATGTAATTTAGGATTACTCATTGGATTGATCATTTTTTCTAAAAATTTCGCATTTCCTTCTTCGTCAATTTCATATAAAATAAAGAAGGGACTCATTCCAAAGTGTCCAATCTGTAATTTTTCACCGTCTATACTGCCTATGGCTATCTTCATAAAAACTCCTTACTAAAAAATGGGGGGAAATATCCCCCCGTGTTTATTTCTCCTTGCTCAGGTCTTTTAATCGTTTCTCAATATTGCCCATTTGAGTTTTAAGCTCCTTTAAACCGTTCTCAAGATAGGTCTTCTCGGTCTCTTTGTCAGGAGCCGGATAATTAGCTTGTGGAACAAAAGGAACTGCATTAGGAGCATAACCCCCACCATATCCTCTTCCAAAACCGCGTCCATTGCCTCTGCCGGACCCATTCCCACGACCATAACCAAATCCTCTTTCGCCGCCAAATTGATTAATTGGATTGGCGAAACCCGGTGTGTTGTAACCGTTGCAATAACCTAAACCTCTACCTGTTCTCGGTCCCATTCCATCAGGACCTCTTCCGTCACCTCTTGCCATAATAGACCTCCTATTGTCTTACAGCATCTACTGCTTCTTTCACTGTTATATTAGACAGTGATTTCATTGTAATATTTGCTGTTTTTAATACTTGTTCGGCATTTGGTCCGAAGTGCGGTGCAATGGCAATATTTACTCCCATATTGGCGAGATCTTGCCCAACCTTGACACCAACACCGCCACCAGCTGCTGCATTTGTTTCATTATCAATAACTTCAAAGGTTTCCTTATCCGTATCATAAATAATAAAATACTTTGTCCTTGCAAATCTTGTGTCCATCATTGAATCTAATGAATTCCCTTGAGATGGTACCGCTATTTTCATCTTCTGCCTCCTCTAAACCTTCTACGGTTATTTTGATTATCAATAATATAGGAACGAATATTATTAGCATTATCAAATAAGGTTGAGATCTCATCGTTGAAATCCATTAGGCATATTCTCATAATAATATAAAAGCAAATAATATGCCAATTCATAAGTAATTATATATTGGGAATTATAAATTTATATGGGCTTATAATAATCCCATATAGAAAATAAATGGGAATATAATACGCCTAAATATTGTACTTATTCCTGGTAAAAACGGGGACGATGGTCCAGCACCTTCGTAAAAGTGCTGGATAAATGGCAAAAGTTGCAAAATTATTTTAATAAATGACGAGCATATCATAAATTATAAAAAAAACATAGTCAAACAGTCAAACGACTATTTGACTGAAAGACTGTAATTACTATTGTATCCGGTATGTTCGTATGTTCGTATATACGAACATACGAACATACGCCAATCAAATAAAAAATGAGATTGCCACGCTCTAAACGGGACACACGATGCAAGCAACGTATGTCCCGCTTGTTTTCGGAGTATTTTATTCTGAATCTTTGAAATGAATCCGGGACACACCTCAACTTTCTTGGGACGCACCTGAACATCCGAGGTACGTCCCGCTTGTTTTCTGA
>JAUXGM010000027.1 GCA_030622125.1 bacterium
AGCTTTTTCCATTTATAGCAAAAATGATAAATTGGAGATTGTAGGTTATACCACATGTGATGGGTGCCCGGGCGGGAATATTGAGTATGCACCGGAAGAGATGATAAAAAACGGTGCCACGGTTATCCACTTTGCCACAGGGATGGTAGTCGGCTATTCCCCGTGTCCATATATAACATATTTCCGTGATTTTATTGAAAAAAGATATGGAATTAAGGTGGTGATCGGAACCCACCCCATTCCACAAAAATATTATGGTATACATAAAAAATTGGGAACATGGAAAGGATCTCAATGGAAAGAATTGATTAAGCCTACCATGACAGATAAGAAAACTCGGCTACTATATGATTAAGTTTAGGGAATAAAAAGCAAAATATATTGCATTTTTATGGAATAATTGTTAGGAGTAAAGACAAGATACACAAATCCCTCTTTATTTGATATTTTCAAAATAAATATTTTTTAAATTTTTTCTATCGGAGTATCGGTAATATGCAAAAATTTAAGACTATATTTTTAAAATTATTCCACAAATAAATTTTTATTTAATACAATAATATGTTAAACATCCTGTTATAGAAAGGAAATTAAATATAAAATGACAAAAAGACAAGCACTGTCCCCCCCAAAAAAACTTGACATTAAACTGACTGGTCAGTATAATGTAGTAAATGCAGTGAATAGTAAAATACAGATGTTAGAGGTTAGAAATATGAGATTATTACGCTTTTGATGAATCAAAAGCTCATAATGACTTCGTCTCTTTTGCCATTGAACTCTTTAAAGGAGAATGTATGCGAACCAAAGAAAGAATCATTAAAGCGGCATTAGACCTCTTTTCTAAAAAAGGGTTTACTAATGTTTCAATGGATGAGATAAAAGATAAAGTAGGTGTTGCAAAAGGAACACTCTATTATTATTTTAAAGATAAAATGGAACTTTTTAATTCTGCCTGTAACTATTTTTCAGATCAAATAGAAAAGGAAATAAAAGAGACGGTAAAAGAAATAGAATCACCAAAGAAAAGGTTTAAGGTCGGAATAATTACACTAATAAGATTTTTGTATCAAAGAATTGACACGATAAAACTTTTTTTTATGGTAAAAAAGGGACCACCTCACGATTTTAAATTGGTTGATAAGGTCTTTAGCGAAATCAAAATGGGGCTTCAAAACTGCGGTTTTGATGAAAATGAAGCAAGAAATATTACACCATTGATCATCGGACTATGGACACCGCTTTTCCCTGCTGTTATAAAGGGATATTTAACCGATATTGATCTTTATATTGAAAAGGTCAATAATATTTTGGATTATTTAATAGGAGATTAAATATGAAACGATTATTTCTAATCTTATGCTTATCTTTTATTCTAATACCAGTGTTTTCAAGGGATATTACATTGGATGAAGCAATTAGTATTGCTACAAAGAATAATTTGGACATTAAAATGGCGGGTATTGATACATCATTGGCAAACATAGATAAATGGAAGGCGTTTTCCGGATTTCTTCCAATCTACAATATTAAATATACAAAAATGAATCAGGAGATCCCGCAGTCCCTTCAAGGATTTATTACGATGATGGGAGGTTCCGCTGCATCTATGGGACTTGGAGAAGAGATAAACAACATTGATCTTTCATTAACATTTCCGATTATTACAGGCGGTGCCAGATTCTTCGGTACTAAAATGGCACTAAGAGCTGTAAAAATAAACAAGATGAAAGAATCATCAGAAATAAATTCTGTTGTTTTTCAAACAAAGATAAATTTTTATACCTTACTTTTTCTAAAAAAGAAAATAGAACTTGATAAAGAAACATTAGAATTTTCGGAAGATGAATTTGATATTATGAATGCAAGATACCAAAATGGGGAAATTCCCGAACTTTTATTAGTAACACAAGGAATAGATGTCCAAAATAAAAAAAACAGACTCTTGCAATCAAAAGGTGAATTTGAGGTTGCTAAAATAAAATTCCAGCGATTTTTAAAAATGAACGAAAATATAGAACCGGTGGGACAATTTTCGGAGGATATTCCCGAGATAGATCGAAAAAAAATAACCGATAAATTAAACTCATCAAAAAATCTAAAGATATTAGAGGAACAAATCAAACTCATTAATAATACAAAATATTTAGCATTCTCATCTTTTTTACCGTCCCTGATATTTAACTGGAATGCAAATCATAAGGCGGGAGAATTTTCATGGACGGGAAGTGATTGGGAAAGAACATGGAGAACGGTATTGATATTGGATTTTCCTATCTTCGACCAATTGAACGGTATTTGGGAACATAAAAAGGCAAAGGAAAATATAGAAAAAATAAAATTAGGTAAAGAAAAATTGCAAGATTCACTTAAAACGGAATTGGAATCCTCTTTTATTGATCTGGAAAATATTAAGTCCAATTTAAATCTCATTAAATCCACTTATGAGCAGGCGGGAAATAATTATCAAATGACAAAAAAAGCTTATGAAAAGGGAGAAATGAGCTATCAGGATCTTGAGAAAGCACAACTCCTTTTAAATCAAACAAAATTTGCATATTGGGGTATTCTGCTAAAAAAAGAGATTACCCTTTTTAAGATAGAATTTTTAACAAAATAGGGAGGTATCTATGAAAAAGATATTTTTAACGATTTTAATGACCTTTATGGGATTAGTCCTGTTTGCTATTCAAAATGTTGAGATTATAAATCCTAAAATGGGGACAGTAAAAATAGAAAACAGATATTGGGGAATGGTAACATCAGACGAAATAGTATCGGTTGTTTCAAAATTCCCCGGTAGGATCAGTAGTGCCTATAAAAACGAAGGCGACCGTATTGAGAAAGGTGAACTTTTATATAAGGTAGATCGGGAATTAACGGGAATGAAGTATAATCTAATAGAAGAACGATCTCCGATCTCTGGGATCATTATTAAAAAAAGTGCCAGTGAAGGACAATTGATTGGTCCCTCTATGCCGGTTTATACAATAATCAATGATAAAAAGTTATTTATTTCAATATCTATTTTTTCAGAGGAAATAGAAGAAATAAAGAATGCAAAAGGAATAATTCTAACAAAAAATGAGAAGAAATATTCAGGAAAATTATATAGGATCGTTCCATTTGGTGATCCGATGACGGGAATGATCACTGCAAAATTCAATTTTAATAAATTAAAACTTATTCCTTATGAAAGGGTTGCTGTTGATATTATTCTAAAAGAAAAAAAAGGGATTACCCTTCCTATTTCCACTATTTTGACGGATAGAGATGATAATTACTATGTTTTTACGGTAAGGAATGGCAAAGCAGTAAAAACAATTATTACACTCGGACTTCAAAATGAATATGCTGCCATTATAGAAACGGGGATCACCACAAAGGATAAAGTGATAAGCATCGGTGCGCACATTGTCAAAGACGGCGAAGAAGTTAATATTGTTAAATAAAGGTAATATATGAAAATATCCGAATTTAGTGTTAAAAAACCTATCACAACCATAATGATATTCTTACTGATTTTGATTTTAGGTATACTTGCCTTTAAAAATCTGCCGCTTGATATTATGCCTGATGTAGAGCTTCCTACAATTACGGTAATGACATTATATCCCGGGGCAAGTCCGGAGGATGTTGAAAAGAAAGTATCGGAACCACTCGAAAGAATATTATCAACAGTAAGCGGGATAAAATATGTAAGTTCTACTTCAATGGAAAATATGTCTATGATAATGATCTTTTTTAATTGGGGAACGAATACTGATGAGGCAGCAAACAATTTACGAGCGAACCTTGATATGTCAAGTTTCTTTCTTCCCGAAGAGGCACAAAAACCAATGCTCTTTAAATTTGATATGTCAATGATCCCAATCAATTTTTGGGGCATAGAGATTGATAGATCAGTAAAGCATCAATATAGTTTTATAAAAAAGAATATAGTTGATCGATTAATGCGTTTGAAAGGAGTTGGTTTTATTGCAATAGATGGTATTGAAGAAGATATGGTTGCTATTTCTCTTTCTCAGAAAAGACTTGAAAAATATGGACTTTCACTTGGAATGGTTCAGCAGCTTTTATCCGAATACAATGTTTCTATTCCCGGCGGCAGTATGGATATCGGCAGAAAATATATTGTATTAAGAACATCCGGTGAATTTGATAATATTTCCGATATTGGGAAAATACCACTTATTAGAATGGGACCGAAAACCGTTTTTTTAAAGGACATTGCAAATGTTAAATTTACTCCGAAAAGAGATATTATTGCAAAAGCATATATCAATGGAAAACCGGGAGCAGTTTTAATGGTACAAAAAGCCAGCGGTGAAAATACAATTCAAGTTTCCGAAACAGTACAAAAAGAAGTAAAAGAAATTGAAAAGGACCTAAGTGGTAAGGCAAAACTAAATCTTGTAATGGATATGGCGGAAATAATTAGTATGAGATTAAATAATCTGAAAAACACACTTATAATCTCAATTATCCTGATCATTCTCATTGTTACGATCATGTTAATGAATTTTCGGGGTTCAATTATTATTGCATTATCCCTACCTTTTTCTTTGATCATTTCATTTGTTTTTATGTATATCTTCGGGTACACAATCAATATGATGACAATGGCGTCTCTTATAATAGCAGCAGGTATGATCGTTGATTCGGCAATCGTTATATTTGAAAATATCTATCGTCATCATTATGTTATGGGAGAACCGTTAAAAGCATCTGCAATATTTGCCCCAACAGAGGTTGGTATGGCGGTAACCGCTTCTATTATAACGACAGTTGCAATATTTTTCCCGTTAACATTTATGGGCGGATTGATAGGTGTAATGTTCAAACAATTAGGAATGATGGTTACAATAGTTCTTTTGGCATCACTTATTACAGCATTAACATTGATCCCTGCACTTACTTTCTTTATACTTCCCAAAAAGAAAAAAGAGACAAATACGCAATTAAAAGTTAGAACATTCTGGACTAATTTTGGAGAAAAAATAGGTACATTTGTTAAGAAAACATTAAATAAAGGCGGTCTCTGGATCAGTGGTTTTGCCTTGATTTTTATTATTTCTCTTGCTTTACTTATAAAGATTCCAAAGGAATTTATGCCGACAATGGATATGGGACGAATTCAGGTAGATGCGGATCTACCGACATTTGTAAATATTGATGAAACAGAAAAAATCGCTGTAAAGATTGAAAAACTTATTGAAAAAAATATACCGGAAAAAAATATATATTTAACTTCAATAGGTTCAAGTCAAAGCGGCATGATACCCATGATGAATCCGAATAAATTATCGATTTCAATAAAACTTCTTGAAGATCAAAATAAAAGACGAACGAGTGATGAGATATCCAATCAGTTAAAAGAACTCATTAAGAAAAATATTCCCGGAATAAAAGATTTTTCCGTTGATTCCGGCGGAATGGCTTCTATGCTTATGGGTTCGGAAAGTGGTGCAGTATTAGAGATATATGGCGAAGATTTGGAATATATGCACAAGGTCGCAAAGATATGGAAAGAGAAACTGTCAAAAAATAAAATGGTTCGAAATGTTGATATAAATTATGAAACAGGAAAAAAAGAGATCCAAATAATACCAAAATACGGAAGAACGGCAGAATTAGGACTAACGCCCGCTCAGATCGGAAGGGTTATCAGAACGGTACTTTACGGTTCAAAGGTTGGAACATACAGAAAGCAGGGTGATGTTTATGATATCCTTTTAAATTATGATAGAAATGAATTTCCTGATATTTCACATTTGAAAAATCTTATAATTACATCCCAGTCGGGCAAAAAATTTCGTCTGGGAACCCTAATTGACATAAAGGAAAAAGTAGGACCTGTTTCTATTGAAAGAAAAGATAGAGAAAGAATGATCAAGGTAACAACAATCCTTAAAAATTCAAAATATACCGGAAAGATTACAAAAATAATTAAAAATGAAATGAAAAAAGAAAAATTTCCGGGTATAATCTATAAAATTGGTGGTGCGGCAAAGGATATGCAGGATTCATTCAAAACACTTTTCCAAATACTTGCATTTGCAATATTATTGGTCTTTATGGTAATGGCTTCACAGTTCGAATCGTTTAAAGAACCTTTTATTATTATGTTCTCGGTGCCCTTTGCTTTTACGGGGGTTGTATTATCTCTATTGATCACAAAAACAACATTGTCGGTAAATGCAATGATGGGGCTTATTATGCTTGTGGGAATCGTTGTCAATAATGCCATTGTTCTTGTTGATTATATAAATATTTTACGAAAGCGGGGAATGGAATTGAAAGAATCTATACAAATAGGTGTGCAAACTAGATTAAAACCTATTCTGATGACCGCTTTGACAACTATTTTCGGAATGCTCCCGCTGGCACTTGCAACCGGAAGAGGGTCTGAAATATGGAAGCCGATAGGTATTACGGTTATCGGTGGTCTTTTAGTTTCAACTCTTATTACACTTATATTGATCCCGAATATTTATTATATATTTGAGAAGAAAAGTAAAGTAAATAAGAAAGCAATTTATTAGGAGAATATTATGAGTAAAAAGGGAATTCTTATTATTTATAACATTGTTTTAGGTGAACAAATAGAGGATATGATCAAAAAATGTGATATTGATGAGTTCACAATATTTAATAATGTTATTGGAAAGGGTACCGGGGGCGGTGCCCGATTCAATAATGATGTTTACCCGGGAATGAATAATGCGTTATTTATTGCCCTTGACAAAAAAGATAAGTTCGAGGAATTCAGAAAATCGGTAGATGAATTTAAGAAAAAATACAAAAAAGATGGAATAACCTATTTTATTTTACCGGTAGAATAAATACAAAGGTTAATCGTAGGGGTAAACCTATGTGTCTACCCAATGGAAATGGTGGGAATACAGAGGGTGAAGGTGAAGGTACTGAGGCTCGCCCCATTCTGTCATTATGAGCTTTCACGGAGTGAAAGCGTAATAATCTCATTTTTTATTTGATTGGCGTAGACATATATGCGAATATGCGAATATGCATATATGCGAATATGTGCATATAACGAAATTATAAAATTCCCTTGAATTAATTTCCAAAAAGTCTTATAATAATAAAACAAATATTTAACGGGATATTGGAGTTCATTGATACGGGGATTAAAGAAGTAGTAATGATTAGAAGTTATCTGAAATCAATTCTGGAAATCGGGGACGGTGATTTACAAATCTTTCTGATCTGCCGTAGGACACAATTCTTTATATATCCTTTTTACCCGTGCAATGTTGAACTTACCTTGTCTTGTTATTACAGTTACTTTTGTTATTCCAATTTTAACCGTGTCGTAAATATCTTTGTTTATCTTTATTTTTTCCGTTTTTCTATTTGTTCTCCACGATTGGGTTATGAGATAATAGGTATTGCCGGAATCTTTGCTGTGTTTATAATCTTTATCCAGCACCACTATTGTATTAATGGAATCACTTGACTTATCAAGGTAACCATTTAAATTCCTTACTGCTGTATAGGTTAGTATGGTAAACATTATCGGAACCAACAATAAAAGTGGTAATATTGTTTTATGAGCATCCGACCTGCCTTTTAGTTTTAATACTGCAAAGGCAATATAAAAAATGGAAAGAGATATAGATATTTTCAATGTAAATAAAATAAGTTCCATCCAATTAAGTGGTGTCCACCCATCGTTAAATAAAGCCAGGACAATTACTCCGGGTACTATAAGAAGTATTGGTATTAGAAGGAAAAGAACCTCAACAGGGGTTTTTATTTTAGTATCTTCTGGTGAAATTTCTTTGGACATTCCTTTAACATTTTTTAAACCGTCGGCAAGTGTATATAAATTGGAAATGATATTTTGAACATCTTCATTATTGATATCTTTAATATTAGCCGGGCTTTTTGATATCCTTATCTGCGAAACATTACCTGTATGTCCAAATGAAATGTGATTATATCCCAGAGCATAAATAGATTTGATTGCTTCTCTTACTTTCTGATCAAGGTAATTCAAAACAATATCTCCATCCATAGTATTAAGGTAGAACATCTTATCAAAATCAGGATCATTGACCTGAATTTCTTTTGAAAATGCTATCTTTTTAAAAAAGCCGTCAACTTTTGATTCAGCTGTAATTTCAAGATTAAAATTTACCGGTATTTTCAGTATAAGTGAAATGGATGATGGAACATTTTTACTACCGGGAGAATAGCTAAATGAATATTCATTGCCTTTATAATTTCCATTATAGTTTTTCAATTTTTCAGATAAAGCTTTCATTCTCTTGTTTGCTTTTACGACAAAAAAGATTGCAAGACCAATGCACAAAGGCATAGTGATAAATACCATTATCAAATACATTTCCATAGCATCTACTTTTTAAATATATTTTAACAAAAGAAAGAGTTGAAGTCAAGAATCTGTCGTAATGAATTTGACAAAAAACCCAATATTTTGTAGAATTTTAGATATGAAGCGGATTATTACCATTATTATTTTATCTCTGTTTATTATTTCGACAGCCGAAGAGATTGAATTTTCCGGAAAGAATATAAAAATAACAGAACTCAAAGATGGATATAGATATTTTATTTCTTCCGGTGTTATCGAATCCGAACTCAATTACACTGTCCACGGCAATGACATTACCATAATCACCGATCAAGAAAATAATTACAAATTCTCCACCGCTAAAAAAGTAATTTATGAAAAAAAAGAGGAGCATTATCTTGCGGTATCCAATGGTATCTCTTATAATTCAGCAAAAAAACGGGGGAAATTGTTTGCACCCGTTAAGGTATCAAATCCCGATGGGGTTTTAAACACCAAAGAAGATATTGATATTATAGGTGAAAAACTTCATGGCAATGGCAAATTTACTTATCAGGGGAAAGATCAAATCTTTGGAAGCGGAGAAAAATTTTCTTACGACGGTTCAACGATAATTGTAAAAAAAAATGGTTACTTCAAAAATAAGGATACGGAATTTTATTCGGATGATGCAACCTACAAAATTAAAAAACAAATTTTAAAAATAAATAAAAACGGCATCGCAAAATTAAAGGATGGAGATCTCAAATTTAAAAATGGGATTTACAATTTTAGAAACGGGAGATTAAGAGGAAATAACTTTTCATTTACCGGAAAGATCAAGCTCATCGGAAATGATTTTGACGGCATTTTAACTGATGGGAAATTACAAAAATTCAGTATAGAAAAGGAACCGAAGATCTATATTGATAAAGCGGAGATCACGGGAGATAAGATAAAAGGAAATGAGGAATTCGCAGAGGTTATCGGAAACCCTAAAATAGATATTGTTAATGATACTTTTTTAATTACCCTATATCCGGAAGACCTGATCTATGATATTAAGAAAGGTAATTCTTATTGTAAAGGTAAAATTTTAGGAGAGGACAGCGACAATAATATCTACTATGGAAGGGATCTCACTTTATACAGAGATAGTCATTTTGTTATTGAAAAAAACTTTTATATGTATAACAACGATATGCTGATTTCCGCAAAAAAGGTTATCGGTGATAGCACCAATTTTACTCTTTTAAATGACGGTTATCTCTACTATGATAAGGATCAAAGCGAGATATTCTTTGAACGGGCGGAAATTCCTGATATTAAAAAAAAATATGTTCGATCTCCTAATATACTCCTAATAAAAAAAGATGAATTCGCAAAAGCTGAAAATGTTGAAATAAAGGAAGAAAAGAATGAAAAAAGGGTCATCGGTGAAAAGCTTAAATTCTATTCAAAAAAAAATAATGTTTTCATAAAAAGCGATAGATTCAAACTTTACAATGATATAATGGTTTTTCCGGAAAAAGCAGTTGTATACCAGACAAAAAGCAAATTGACAACCGATTTTGATACATCAACAATGAAGGTAGATCAGCGAATTGATGTGGAAAGAGGTTACTATGACAGTAAAGAGAAAAAATTAGTAGGAAACGGCATACGCACAAAGCAAGATCAATGGTATATAAGATCAAAAATCGTTGATATTGTCGAAAATTCTACCCTTTATCTTAAAGATGCAATAGTAACAACCTGTGAACTTGATGTTCCGCATTACTATTTTTTTGTTAAGAACCTAAAAATTATTAAAGATGACAAATTGATGTTCAAGAACGCTTTTTTATATGTTGGCAATCTTCCTATTCTCTATCTTCCATTTTACATAAGAGATATAAATCCGGATAACGGACCGCTTGTTACATATATCGGTAGAGATGCTTATAGGGGTTATTTCGTAAAAAATGTATATACAATAAGACCGAAATTTTGGGGGTTCAGACCGAAACTAAAACTTTTTCTTGATTATATGACAGAAACTGATATTGGAAGCGGATTCAATTTTGATTATAAATTAAAAACAGGCAATGGAAGGCTTTTCTATTACTTTAATCGGGATTGGAATAATCTTTTTATAAAGAACAGCAGCTATCGGGATATTAGCAAGATACAGGGAAACATAAATCAGAATGTAAAGGGTTTTAAGATCATCGGAACTATTGACAAATCGAATTCAACCTTTATAAATAAATACTTTTCAGAATTCGAGCAGGTGATAAATCAAAAGGAATTCGTGAATCAGATTACTATA
The DNA here is from genome assembly GCA_030622125.1 of bacterium. Taxonomy (GTDB): domain Bacteria; phylum AUK180; class AUK180; order AUK180; family AUK180; genus JAUXGM01. The sequence continues at coordinate 10,632 of JAUXGM010000027.1, forward strand.
ACTCGAAATTTTAAAAAATATCTTTACTTTTCATTGGGCTATCGGGAAAGAAAATATATTTATGATACGGGAACAACAATAGATAAGACACTTCCCGATGTTCGGCTTAATATGAAAACACAAGACCTAAAAATCATTAGGATATCTGCAAATAGTTCATACTATATAAAAAATGATATTGATAGAGGCGGTCTTGGAGCCAATATAGGATTCAAATCTTTTAATGCACACTATTTTACATTAACTACACGGGTAAATTTTAATGCTACATATACGACATCTACTATAAATGATAAAATTGAATGTTTTACCTATATGCCGCTCTCGGCATCACTTTCATCTTCTGCCTATCGAATTTTTCATCTTGGAAGTATCAAGTTAAAACATACCATCTCTCCGACAATTTCATTCTCGTATAACGAACCATTGTTTATCCCCGATAGTGAGAACTTCATAGTTGGAAATTCCCTTTCCTATTTTGAAACAGCGACAAAAGGATTAAACTTTGCTCTCAACAACAGATTTAGTTTAAAGGACGGTAACGGGCAGATAAAAAATATAGGGCAGTTAAATCTTTCCGGCAATTATGATTTCAAATTAAAAAAGATACCGGCGATAAATGGCTATGCAACATTTATTCCTTTGCACCTGAATTTAAGAGCAGGATATAGTTTTCTTACCGAAAAGATCACAAGTTGTAATTTGAGTTTTAATAAGACCTTTCCGAATGGGTTTTCCCTGTATTCCAGTCTAAGCTATTATACACAATTTGTTCAAACTATGCGGCTGAGTTATAAATGTAAAAACTTGACTTTAATGACGAATTTAAGTTACAATTACTATGGGCATAATATTATGAAACGATTTAATAAAAGGGAATTATCTGTAAATTTCCCGCTTCACTGTTTTAATCTTAGGTTTCTTTATCAACTTCAATATTATGGGGATTTACCGACCTTAAATAAATTTTTATTTACGATCTCGATAGGGAAAGTATCGGGTAGTGATCTTAAGATAGAAAGCGATTTTAAAAATAAGGTTTTGAGCATTCTTGGAAATCGTGAACCGATGCCGATGTAATCAGGAGAGAAAATGGAGAAAAAGGAAAGACCGAACTGGGATGAATATTTTATGAGAATTACAATAGATGTTGCAAAAAGGTCAACCTGCCTAAGACGACAGGTCGGGGCAATTATTGTTAGAAAAAATAGAATCGTTGCGACAGGTTATAACGGTGCTCCGAACAAATTACAACATTGTCTTGATCTCGGGTGTCTAAGGGATCAGTTGAACATTGAATCCGGAACACATCTTGAAATCTGTCGCGGACTTCACGCTGAGCAAAATGCTATTGTGCAAGCAGCACGATTTGGTATTTCAACAGATGATGGAATCTGTTATGTCACTCATCATCCCTGTATAATCTGTACAAAACTTTTAATAAATGCAGGTATAACGAGAATTGTATATAATGAAGGGTACCCTGATAAAATGGGGCTTTCGGAAAAATTTATAAAAGAAGCAGGAGTAAAAATTGAACAATTTAAAGACAATCTTGATCTATAGTTTGTTGTTATTTTTCTTTTTCGGTTGTGCAATAAATGAGAAAAATATCAAGAAAGGACCGCAAAATATTCTTAATATTAAAAAAGTATCGCAATTCAATGATGAGATTTATTTTTTAGAACCCACGAAAAACTATCTGGCTATCGTCACAAAAAATGGTTTCTATATTAGAAAAAATGAGAAATTAAAGGATATTTCTTTTTCTATATCGGCATTAACACCACAGGTAAAAACCATAAAAAATATTAATGGGAAGGTTTGTATTTGTAGCTTAAACGGTTTTTTTATTATTGGCGAAAACGGTGAAAAGATTGATTCGTATTATTCTTCAACTCAAACCCTAACATCTGATTTTATCACCGATGTTGTCGGGAATAACGATTTTCTTCTCATTGGCACGGATCAGGGAGTAACACTTCACCTTTTTGATCAGGCACTCTATATCAGATTTGAAAAATATAAAGAAATGAGAACAATTTCGGGGTGGTATACACTTAATTCCGATAACAGCCCGATTTTAGACAATAATATCCTAAAAGTAAGATTCTACGATGATAAGATGTTCATTGTCTCAAAAAACGGACTTACGATCTATTATTGGCAGCTGGATTATTTTGAGACATTTTCAATAAAGGAATACTTCGGCAACAGTATAATTACCGATGTTGTAAAATACCAAAATACCTTTTATTTTTCAACATACAATGGTATCATTTCTTATGATGAACTTACAAAAATGTGGAAGATTTACGATAACGGCGGAATTTTTGAAGACAAGAGAATCGATAAGATACTTATCGCTGAGAATAAAATTTATTTTTCTACACCATCCGCCATATATTCCTTTGATATCCTATCTGAAACTTACGATAAAATAATTCTTGCATCGGATATTTTTGGTTCCAATTTCACTTCATTATGTTATTTTAGGGGTTCACTTTTTATTGGTACTTCTAATGGGCTTTTACGATATAACAAAATGGAATTCGAACTCGAACAAATAATAAAAGATAAGACCATTACCGATTTAAAGGTTTATGACAATACTCTTATAGCAGCGACCTCAAATGAGATATTCAAAATATTTTAAATTCGCCGCTTATGTCCTTATAATATTTTCCTCTATTTATTTTTCGTTTTTTAGACCGTCAGATGACCGAATATACGGAAATATCATAACAAAACAAGTCCTTTCAAATTTTAATTATCATATCACAAGCGGTGTAAATGGAATACCATTTCATTTTGGTATTCTTTCATCCTTAACGGCAAATTGGTTTTTGAGATCAATTCCTATTTTACTTACGATTTTTCTTGTCTTTTTAGGAATATATCTTCTTTTGCAAAAAAAATATTTTATGGGCGCATTTATTCCGCTTATCTTTCCAATACTCTCCTTTTTCGGATATGAGAATCTGAATTTTATCTCTTATCTCCTTTTTCTAATTTTGCTTTACTTGATCAAAAAAAATCTTTTTCCAATCTTACAGATGGCTTTTTCCCTATTATTGGTCAACACAAACCCCTTATTATTTTTACCATTGATTCTGATCTTTCTTTTTGAGAAAAAACGATGGTATTTTTTTCTATTTACAATTCCACTCAATATCCTCTTTCTTTTAATTCAAAAGATGTATTACATTCCTTCGCTTGCACAATTTATGAATTATTCCCCATTTATTATATTTTACATTATTCTTTTATCCCTATTATCAATTCTTGTAATTGAAAAGAGCCGAAATAATTATATTCTATTATCCGTTTTTATTCTATTTTCTATCTTTGAACCGCCGCTATTACCGTTTATGATCCTTTTTGTTATCAATAAAAGTAAAAGAAGCAAATTCAAGAAATGGTTTCCGATAGTTTCTTTCTTATTTATTCTTATTTTTTTTAGGGGTGTGCCGCTTGGAAATGATGTAACAATAGCCAAAGGTAATCATATTCCAAAGATATACAGTGAGTTTAAAGAACTTCCACGAATGCCGCATTTTGGAAGGATATTTAATTACATTGAAAACGGTTATCTTATCGATACTGTTTTTTACCCGAATATTGCTTCAACAAGGGCATTTTTCGCAAAGCATAACAAAAAACAGACCTCTAATTCATTTTTAAAACGAGATGCTAAAAGTATGGAAAAAGATGACATCGGGGTTGTGATCATTCCGGTAAAAGAAATTTACAATGACGGCTCATTGCTTTACAAATTATTGAAAACCAATAATTGGCTTTTAACCTACATAGACGGGGGTTTTATGGTTCTTGATTGGGATCCGAAGTTACACATAGTAAAATATTATGAACCCTACTATCTGCAAAAATTACTCTTCAACGAATCCGTATCCGACCATCAAAAAGAATCACTTTGGTACTATGTGGATAAATGCTATGAAGATTACAGGGATATTGATAGTGCGAACCTCTCACTCTTTATCGCTTATAAATTAAAAGACCAATATAGAATTGATAGTGTTGAGAAAAGATTTTCGGTATTGAAGAAAAATAAGGATACTGATTATATTCTTACTTTAAATGGAAAAATTTCTATTGCAAAATTTATAAAAAAATATCCTTATGACAGCAGGGGTTGGTATTTAGCATACGAACAAACACATAAAAAAATATTTTTAGGTATAGCAAAACTGCTTGGAAGACGGGACACACCAAAATGTGCTAAAATATCATTATATGAAAATTATTGAACGGTATCTATTAAGAGAATCACTTAAAACCTTTCTTTTTGGAATTGCCCTTTTTACAACTGTTTTGGTCATTTCAAAGGTACAAGAGCTCCTCGCTTTTATCCTAACAAAAGGCATAAGTCCGTTAATTATTATTAAATTGATTCTTTTACTTTTACCGGCATTACTTTCCATTGCAATACCAATGGCATTTACTTTGGGAATAATTCTGAGCATCGGACGGCTAACGGAACAAAGGGAAATGGTTGCAATTAAAACGGTAGGCATAGGAAAGGTTGAGATCATTAAACCATTTATTTTCTTTTCAATATTTCTAATAATTTTTTTGATCTTCTTTAATTTTCATATTATGCCGCTTTCAAATAAACTCTATGTAAAAACGATCTTCAACACAATGACACAAAAGGTGCAGCTTATCATAAATGAAAGGGAATTTTCCGAGATAACAAATAATATCACTCTCTATACCGATTATTATGATAGAAAAAATAATCTGTTGAAGAATATAAATTTAAGAATAAAAGATAAAGATGGAACTCTTTTTCTCTTTGCTAAAAAAGGGAGTTTCTATAAGGATACGGATAAATTCCTTTATCAATTTATAATGAAAGACGGAACTTTTTCCAAACTATTAAAAGATGAACGATTTTTTAATGGACAATTTGGTAGTATGACCATCAATGTAGATCTTTCAGAAAAAATGGCAAAGAGTAATATAATGAATTTCGGTCCAAGAAGTTTAACCCGTAGTGAGTTAAAAAAACGAATTTTTGAAGAGAAAAATGAAAAATATAAAAGGAAACTCCTTATAGAATACTACAAGAAATTTTCCATACCATTGGCAACATTCGCATTGTTCGGGGTAGCCTTTTTCTTTGCATTAAAGCTCAAGGTCGGCAGTAAAGCAATAGGAATATTTGCAAGTGTCTGTCTAATTTTTACCTATTATATCTTTATGATCATCGGTTTTAATCTCGGTGAGAACGGTAAGTTATCTCCTCTTATTGCTGTAAATCTGCCTAATTTGATCTTCATTATACCTTCAATTATCGGGTTGGTAAAGATATGATCAAAATAGAAAATTTATCAAAGATCTATAAAATTCATCGTATATTTGAAGGATTAAATATCAAGAAAGAAAAATCCGTTACCGCACTGAATGATGTTTCTTTTACAATCGACAATAATAAGATCATCGGGCTTTTGGGTCCGAATGGTGCGGGAAAAACAACTCTTCTTAAAATACTAACGAATATCTTACTACCGGAAAACGGTGAAATTGAATTCAATGGAATTAAATTATCTCAAAATCCCGATTATTTTAAGAACAACAGCGGTATCGTCAACAGTGAAGAGAGAAGTTTTTATTGGCGCCTTTCCGTTTTAGAGAACCTTAGATTTTTTATGGGAATCTTTCAGGATAAGCCAGATGAAGATAAAATCCTTGAGATATTAGGACTTCTTGGAATTGAGAATATTAAAAACAGACCATTCAGAATGCTCTCTTCCGGAATGAAGGCAAAGATTCAAATTGCAAGGGTGCTTTTAAAGTTGCCGAAGTTACTTGTTTTAGATGAACCGTTTTCCAATATAGATTTTAATTCCCGTGAAGAAATAAAGGCATTTCTTTTAAAATGGGTCAAAGAGGAAGATAGAATGATCATAATAACATCCCATCATTGGGAAGAGATCATTGAATGGATAGATGAAACCGTTCTGATAGATCAGGGACAAATCGTTGGGAAACAAAAGAAAATAGAAGGGAAAAAATATATAAGGATATGCTACAAATCCGGTATAGAAAAACGGATACCGCTAAATGATGTGAAGGAATCAATAGTAATAGATCCTAATTTTACATCCATTGAGATAGAAAATGAAATGCTCACCGATATTATCAAGAGGTTAAAAAAATGAGAATAACAAAAGTAATACCTTTTATTAAAAGGGATTTTAAAATATTTATCTCCTATCCTATTTCAATGCTCTTTTCATTATTATCTATTTTTATAACACTTTTTATCTTTTATTTTCTATCAAAGGTTATCTCGGTCGGCGAAGTGATGGTAAAGTATTCCTCCGATTATTTCTCTTTTGTTATCATTGGGATTGCCTTTTCCTCCGCTGTTTCAACAGGATTAAATACCATTGTTAGTTCTCTTAGAAATGAGCAGATGAAGGGAACATTTGAAATGCTTCTTACGGGAAGGTTATCAACGGATGAATTATTACTCGGTTTTCTCTCTTTTAATACACTTTTTGAGGTTGTAAGGCTCATTCTTACACTTCTCTTTGCGATACTGTTTTTTGATCTTAAATTGCAGTTTCGGTATTCGTATATATCCGTAATATTTTTGATTTTTACTTTTCTCACCTTTCTCTCTTTTGGTATTATATCAGCGGGTATAATTCTAATTACAAAAAGGGGAAATCCGCTTGCATTTCTTATAAATCAGTCAATGGTTCTATTTTCCGGCGTTTATTTTCCTTATGAGATACTACCGAAATGGTTACGGGTGTTCAGTTATATGTTCCCGACGACTTATGCACTAAAAGGTATTCGCCTAAATCTCTTGAAAGGATATGGATTCTCAATGGTTTATAAGGAACTTATTATTATGATCATTTTAAGCTTGATTCTTTTTCCACTTTCAATACTCTTTTTCAAATATGCACTTAAAAAAGGCAAAAAATGGGGCACAATAACCACATACTAATAACTTTATTCTTATTTCTTGCATTAAATTTATCTGCCGACCAGGTTGCGATACCAAGATTAAAATATTCCGGAGGCGGGGATTGGTACAATGGAAAAACAGAGATACCGAATCTTTTAATGCGTTTCAAAAAAGAATTCAAGGTTGATGTAAATACCAGAGATTTTTTTGTAACACCCGATTCAAAGGAAATATTTAATTATCCAATTGTTTTTGTAACAGGACACGGAAAGATCTCTTTTTCAAATATTGAACGGAACAACCTTAGAAAATACTGTGAAAATGGCGGCCTTCTTTATATAGACGACGATTACGGAATGGATGAATATATTAGATATGAACTTAAAAAGATATTCCCGTCGAAGGAACTTATTGCTCTTTCTTCCGATTTTGAACTTTTTCATATCCGGTATAAATTCAAAAAAGGGATACCGCAGATCCATACCCATTATGAAAAACCGCCTATTGCTTACGGAATCTTCGATGATGACGGCAACTTGATCGTTTTATATACCTACAATACAAATATCTCAGATGGATGGGATTCAAAGGGAGTTCATCCTGAGGATTCTAATGAAAACAGAGAACTCGCCATAAAAATGGGAATAAATATTTTACTCTATGCATTGCTGTATTAGGAAAAACAGAGATACCGAATCTTTTAATGCGTTTCAAAAAAGAATTCAAGGTTGATGTAAATACCAGAGATTTTTTTGTAACACCCGATTCAAAGG
>JAUXGM010000055.1 GCA_030622125.1 bacterium
CCTTTTGTCCTCTCCATCAATTTTCCCATAAAAAATCCAATAAGATTTGTCTTCCCATTTTTATAAAGCTTTGTTTCATTTGGATTTTCTTTAATTATATCTTTAATGATCTTCTCCAGATCGGATTTATTTGATAGAACACTCACATTTCCTTCTTTTATGATCTTTTTATAATCGCCACCTTTTAATAATAACGGCAATATCTCTTTAAATATCTTTCCCGTTAGTTCATCTGTCGCTATCTTGTTCACAATGTTTGCAAAAACCTCCGGTGTCATTAAAATATTTGAAAAACTCCGCCCTAATTTTTTTAGATTATAATTGATATCGCCGATCATCCAGTTTACGATCTTTTCATAATGCACACAATGTTTTGATGTTTCAATAAAATAATTATAAGAATTGATATTATTGGATACTAAATACGCTCCGTTCAATGATAATTTATAATCGTTTATAAGATAACTTATAGCCAAATTAGGTGTTATTCCCAATTTCTCCCTGATCTCATATACCCTTTTCTCATTGAGAAGGATCGGAGGAATATCAGGTTCAGGAAAATATCGATAATCACCGGCTGTTTCTTTCACTCTCATTAATTTGGTTTCTTTATTTTTGGTATCCCACATTCGTGTTTCATCTCTCATTTTTCTACCCTTTTTAAGTTCATTTATTTGCCTTTTACGCTCATAATTAATGGCATTTCGGACAGCAGTAAATGAGTTTAAGTTCTTTATTTCCACCTTGTAACCGGGCTTGGTATTACTTTCATCTGTAATTGATATATTTGTATCAACTCGCAATGAACCCTCCTCCATATTGCAATTTGAAATATCCAAAAATTCAGCTGTTCTTTTAAGAAATTCGAGATACGCTAATGTCGATTTGGAATCCTTGAATTCCGGATTTGTTACGATCTCTAAAAGCGGAACACCACTTCTATTATAATCGATCAAGCTCTCTTTATTTAAGGAATCTTCCTTATGAATAAGCTTTGCAGAATCCTCTTCAATGTGTATCCTTTCAATATTTACCTTATACTCTTTCTTTTCAGAATAGTAGTGGAATTCACCGTCATAACCAATAGGATAATCATTCTGAGTGATCTGATAATTTTTAGGACAATCAGGGTAAAAATAATTTTTTCTATCAAATCTTGTAAATAGATTGATCTTGCAATTTAGGGCATGAGCCATCTTTATTCCCATAAGGAGAACATTTTTATTAAAAACGGGAAGGGTTCCCGGTTGTCCGGTGCAGATCGGGCAAATATTGGTATTAGGCACATCTCCGTAATTATTTTTACAGTTACAAAAAATCTTTTTGCCGGTATTAAGTTGCAGATGCGTTTCAAGTCCGATAACCGAATAATATTTTTTTTTCATTTTATGGTCCTCATTAATTTGGCAGAAAATTTCAGAAGGTCCATATCATTTTTAGCACTTGCTATTAACTGCATGCCTATGGGCAATCCCTCGGATGTTTCATAGATCGGCAAGGTGAGGGCGGGACTTCCGATTATATTAGGTATTACCGTAAAAACATCATTGTAATACATTACAACGGAATCATCTATTTTTTCTCCTATTTTAAATGGTGGAGTTGGCGCGGTAGGAAGTAAAATAAAATCAACAGTGCTAAATAATGCTTCATAATTTTTTTTCATCAATGCCCTAATTTTTAGTGCTTTTTTATAATACTCATCCTTGTATCCGGCAGCAGTAACATAAGTTCCAAGAAGTATCCTTTTTTTAACCTCTTTTCCAAATCCAATTTCTCGTGTCTTTGTCAACATCTTTTGATAATTCTTTTCTTCCCTTCTTAAACCGTATTTTATCCCATCATATCGTGCAAGGTTTGAAGCTGCTTCGGCTGTTGAAAGTATGTAATAAAGCGGTATGGAATATTCTAAAAATGGTGGTGATATATTGACAAGTGTAACATTTATTTTCTCAAGATCATTGATCATTTTTTGATATGCATCTCTTACCTTTTGGCTTACAGGGAGATCATCGAAATTATTAAGTACGCCTACTATTTTCCCTTTTAAATTTATTCCCCGATAATTAATATGCTCCATTTCGTTTATTTCTCTGTCAAGGTATGATGATAGATCATAAGGATCCTTTCCATTCATAATAGATGTTACAAGTGCTATATCATCTATGGAGTTGGCAATGATTCCAATCTGATCAAATGAAGATGCGAGTGCAACAAGACCACGCCTTGAAAAAAGCCCATAAGTCGGTTTATAACCACAAAGTCCGCAAAAAGAAGCAGGCTGCCGGACAGAGCCTCCCGTATCGGTTCCAAGAGCAAATGGGACAATTCCAAGTCCAACCGAAGCCGCAGCTCCACCTGAGCTACCGCCAGGGACATAATCGGAATTTATTGGATTTCTTGTTATCTTATATGCAGAATTTTCTGTAGAGGAACCCATAGCAAATTCATCCATATTTGTTCTCCCAACGACATAAGCTCCCTCCTCTAATAATTTCTCTACAACATAAGCAGAATAATTCGCAGTATAATTTTCAAGGATATTTGAACCGCAGCTTACCTTATGATCTTTGAAAAGTATGTTATCCTTGATCGAAAATGGAATATTTTTAAGCCGCCCCGATTTTTTTTTAGTTACTTTATCCATATCAAAAATCTCTATAAATGCATTATATTTTTTTTCATATTTAGATATTGTTCCTGAGACAGTTGATCTGATCGTATCAAACGGTTTGTTCATTAAAGAATTTATATCAATTTTTTTCACTTACTATCTCCCTTTATCGGAGGAACTAACCCCATATTCTTTTCACTTTTTGGAAATGAATTTATTATCTTATCTCTATCAAATTCCATTTTTTTGCCCTGTGAAAATTGATTATTTACCTGTTGAAAAATAGTATTTCCAATAACAAAATTATCGGAAAGCCCTTGAATTCTTTCAACTTCTTGAACAATATTCCCAAAATCTTCAAGTATTTTATCATATTCGGTTCTATCAATATTTAGTTTTGCAAGATCTATGATCTTTTGCAGTATCTTTTTATTTATTTTTGAATTCATTGTATAGGTCCTCCGATCTTAACGGCAGATTAAAAAGCCTTTTTTTTGTAGCACTATATATTGCATTTCCTATTGCCGGTGCTATTGCCATAAGCGGCATCTCTCCCATCCCCTTTGCTCCGAAAGGTCCTTCTTCGAAAGGTTTTTCAACGATTATCGGTTTCAGTTCCCCAATATCCATTATTGTTGGAATAAGATAGGTAGAAAAATTATTTGATAGTATCTTTCCGCCTTCAAGTATCATATCTTCATAAAGACTATACCCGATACCTTGAACAGTGCCACCTTCTATCTGTCCTTCTGCAAGCGTAGGGTTTATTGCTTTTCCAAATTCCTCTGCCGAATAAAGTGAAATTACAGTTGTTTGATAGGTAACAAGATCAACCTCAATCTCAACAAAATTAGTTGTATAAGAGTAGACGACATAAGCATCTCCTTGACCATTTTTGTTATTATAAGTGGTCATTGACGGTAGATACCACGATGCCTCTATCATTTTTACTCTATTTAACCACGCTTTTTCAGAAAGTTCTTTGAAGCCGATAATGAACCTTCCGGTTTCATATATTTTTTCATTTTTAAATTCAATTTTAGAACCTTTTTTCACAATACCCTTTTTTATCATAAATTTTATCAAATTAGATTTTAATCTTTCCGCTGCGAGTTTTATGGCATTTCCTGAGATAAATGTTGCTCTTGAAGCAACAGTCGGACCGGAATCACTTACTTTTTCAGTAGTAACTCTTGACGGACTTACATTTTCAACTGATATACCAAAATAATCAGCAGCGATCTGCGAAAGTACCGTATACATCCCCTGCCCCATCTCTGTTGTTCCTACTGCAAACTGCACTGAACCATCTTTTGAAATAGATATGAGAGCACTTCCTTTTTGTAAAGGTCCGCCCCTTGCTCCAAGACCGACACCGTAAAACATTGAGGCAGCACCGATACCTCTTTTCTTATATTTATTTTTTGCATTGAATTTTTCAATTTTATCTTTCCGTGCCGACCACTTAAATTCCTTTTTTCCAACCCTTATTGTATCTCTTATTCCAATACTATCCTTTAATTTCTGTCCTGTTGCCGTGATATCACCTTTTTTAAAGGCATTTATCTCTCTGATCTTAACGGGATCAATGCCAAGTTTTTCTGCTGCAATATCCATTTGGGACTCTCCTGCAAATATGATCTGTGGTGTACCGAATCCTCTGTATGCACCACACGGAACCTTATTTGTTGCCATTCCGTAGCCGTTTATCTCCACTGCATCACAGGTGTAAGGTCCAATTGCATGGATAACACCTCTCCAAAGAACAATTGGGGTTAATGTTGAATAAGCACCGGCATCAAGATAATAGTTTACCTTAACGCCAAGAAGAGCTCCATTTTTTGAGAAAGCAGATTCATATTCAATGTAGGCAGGATGACGTTTACTCATTACGGAAATATCTTCTTCTCTGGAAAGAATATATTTTACAGGTTTTTTTGTTTTATAAGAAAGTAAAGCGGCGATCTCTGCAACGATACTTGGAACATCTTCCTTACCACCGAATGCTCCACCTGTTGTCATTAGGTTTACAGTTACCCTACTTAGATCAATTCCAAGGATCGTAGCTACTCCTTCCTGAACATAGAAAGGACACTGCATTGAACCAAAAATGGAAAAACGACCATTTAGATCGTGGGATGCTACCATAGATTGAGTTTCCAGATAAGCATGCTCCTGATAATTCGTCGAATATTTATTTTTAATTATCAGATCGGCATTTTGAAATGCCTCTTTTACCCCACCTCTTTTAATATGATATTCTTGAAAAATATTCTCCGAAAACCTTTTATTCACTATGTGCTTTTTCTTTATACTCTCCTCAATAGTTATAACCCTGGGTTCTTTCTCAACCTCAATCTCTATTTTGTCTTTTGCTTCTTCTATCGCTTCATAAGATTCTGCTGCTATGAGTGCGATCGGTTCACCATAATATCGTATCCTTTTCTCAACAAGGAGCGGTTGATCATCAAAAACAACAGGAACAAGGTTTCTGCCCGGAATGTCTTTATAGGTTAATACCGCTTTAACACCGGGAACCTTTTTCGCTTTTTCAATGCCAAGCTTAATTATTTTTCCGCTTTCTACATTACTTCTGTAGACACCCGCAAATAAAAGTCCGGAAAGAATTATGTCATCGGTATATATTGAACTTCCTTTGACCTTTTCTTCCCCATCTTTTCGGACAATGGATCTTCCTACATATTTTTTTTTATCCATTATTTCAGCATCTCCAATACATCACCGTATTTACCGGTTAAATATGGTTTTAATCCTTTCATAGAACAGAATTTGCCGCACATAGTACAAACATCACTATCATCGGGTGATGATTCCGATCTCATTTTATTAAATTTTTTAGGGTCAATAGAAAGGCTTTCCATTTTTTTCCAATCCAAATTTATTCTTGCATCCGCCATCTTAATATCCCATTTTTTTGCATCGGATCTCTTTACAATATCCGCACTATGAGCTGCGATTCGTGTAGCGATAACACCTTCACGAACATCTTCAAGGCTTGGTAATCTTATGTGTTCCGCCGGTGTAACATAACATAAAAAATCGGCTCCCTCTGCTGCTGCAATCGCTCCGCCTATTGCCGATGTTATATGATCATATCCGGGAGCAATATCTGTAACGACCGGACCTAAAATATAAAAAGGTGCATTGTTACAGAGTTTTTTCTCTATCTGTACATTTGTTTTGATCTCATCTATCGGAATGTGTCCCGGACCTTCTATCATTACCTGAACGCCCTTAGACCATGCTTTTTTTGTTAATTCTCCAAGTATCATAAGTTCCATGATCTGTGGTTTATCGGTAGAATCATTGATGCAGCCGGGTCTTAATCCATCACCAAGTGAAAGTGTAACATCATATTGCTTTGCCATATCAAGTATCTCATCAAAATGGGTGTAGATAGGATTTTCCTTCCTATTTTTTAACATCCAGCCGGTCAAGAACCAACCGCCTCTCGATACAATGAGATCCTGCCTTTTCTGAAGAACAAGCTGTCTTATTACCTCTCTTGTCACACCTGCATGAATGGTTATAAAGTCCACACCATCTGTAATGTGTTTGAATATTCCCGCAAGTATTTCCTTCTCTGTCATATCCGGGATCGATCTGCCGTTTTCTACTGCTGTAACTGCTGCTTGATATATTGGAACCGTACCAACCGGAACAGAGGAGTTTTTAACGACTGCCCTTCTCATTTTATCAATATCCCCACCGGTGGATAGATCCATTACGGCATCTGCGCCTACCTCAATTGCAATCTTTAATTTTTTAAGTTCATAATCGTAATCTATCATATCGGAAGATGTCCCTATATTTGCATTTACCTTTGTCCATAATCCCTGTCCAACTCCTCTGATATCTGAAAAATTATGCCTTTTATTTTTCGGAATGGCTATGGTGCCGTTTTTTAAACCGTTTAAAATAAATTCTACTGAAACCTTTTCATATTCAGCAACTTTTTTCATTTCTTCTGTAATGATATTTTGTAATGCCTTCTCTCTCTGTGTCATAATAAAACTCCTTCTTTCCCAAAATCATCTATGTAATTTTTAAGATTTTCTTCAATGTTTCCATTGAATATATCCGATACACCGGCGATCATATTGATACCCGAATTTAATAATTTCTTAGCACGGTACCTATTTATACCACCAATACCTACAATAAAATAGCTACTATATTTTTCTGCTAACTGAATTGCAAGATTTTCACCGATCTCCTTTCCTGCATCTTTTTTCGTTTTAGTCTTGTAAATAGGACCTAATCCAATATAATCAACGCCTACTTCGAAATATTTTATTAGTTCCTTTTCATTTCTTGCAGAAACGCCTACGAGCATACTGTTATCAACAAGTTCCTTTACTTTTTTGTATGGCAGATCGTTTTGTCCGATATGAATACCATTTGCTCCAATGGAAATTGCAATATCAATCCGATCATTTATTATTAAAACCGTATCCGGAAGCTCTTTTCTAATGTGTTTTGCCGCTTTATAAAATTCATTGGTGTCGACTTCCTTCATTCTCAACTGCAAAACTGCGATCTTGTAATTTTTTAGAATATCTATTACATCTTTAAATTTTTTATCATAAGCATTCGGTGAAAATACCGGATATATCTTTTTTGAATAAAATATTTTTGATTTTTTATTAAAAAATTCCGCCATTTTCTTTTCAATGTCATAAAACTGATATCTTAATTTTTCAATCTTCTTTGAAAGTTCCTTATCATAGAGTTTTAGATACTCCTCTACCGTTCTTATCGCTTCTTTTACCCTGCCTGCATTTGCATAAAATATATCCTCAACACCAATACGAATAATCTCTTCCTCGGTAGATATTGTTTTACCTACATCCATTGCTATATCTCTTGAGATATAAAGTTGTGTTATCTTAAACCGTTTTTTTAGAAAGGAGGTAAAATCGTGTTTGAATGTCTTTGAGATATTCGTCATCTGCGGATCATCAAAATAAAATCTGAATAGTTCCTCAATAACACGCATTCCCTCATTAAATCTATTTAGATTGACATCAATGATCCTCTTTATCTTGTCCAATTCAGACCCTCCAATTTCTTAATTGAAAATCTTTTCCGGGTCTAATAATATTGATATACGAAAAGGTCGGTTGTACCTCTAATATTTTTTCATTATCTTTTAACATAATATTCACCATAAAATTTTCATTTTCATTTGCATTTATAAGGACAAATGGTATTTTAATTTCCAATATCTCATCAATTGCAACCTCTAATTCATTGATTTCCCGATCATTACAACAACCGTTCCCCTTATCGAGATCAAAACTAAAACGAATCTCTTCACTTTGGACAATATTAACAATTGCCCTATTAAAATTTCTTTTAATAAAATCTATTCTTATATACAAATTTAATAGATCATATCCAAAAAATATCTTCTTTATATTTAGATCGGTTTCCTTCATCGTCCCTGAAATATTACTTGTGTCCAAAAATCCGGCATAAACCCATTCATAAAAATTTGCTTCCTTTCCATTTATTAACGGCGAGATGAATCTTACTGGATTTCTATAAAAAATACTTTGACCTAATTCCTGCAATGGTTGTTCGATCTTTTCCATTAAAGGAATATCCCCTTCCTCAACAACCCTTTTAAGGTATAATCTATAAAGTTTATCAAAATTTAATGACGCTGTTTCGTTGTAATATGTATCATACCACCAATTCCAATCCGAACCTTCCGCTGCATACAATGATTTTCTCAAAAGCTCGTTTTCAAGTTTTTCATCATCGATTAGTGATCTTATTGAAGATAGTATATCCCATGATCTATTTTTTGCAGCACTTCCTATCCAGAGTGGGAAGCCGATATCTATCCAGCTGCTTGGTATAAATTTATTTAATTCCGAGCAGGAGAATTCATTAACTGCCCTTCCCAATGTAAAGGTCTCTATTTGTTCATTGGGAAGTGTTTCAAAAAGAGAACTTAAAAACGGTAAGCCGTTCTTATCATAATATTCCCATGCATTTTCCCCATCCATTATTATGATAGTTGCTGTTTTTTTACTCTTGATGGAATTGACAAGATCGGATACTGCATTATCAATATTGAAGTATTGATATTTAAAGGCGATTCTATCGGAATTTTCTCGATCTCTAAAAAATATTTTAACATTATTATACTCGTATATATCTGACTTTGGATTTGCATCATTTAATATCTTTTTTAAAACACGGCTGTCGGATCCGATATACTTGATGCCGCAGTTCTTGATAAGTTCAATTGAATTTTCATCAAGAGAACCTTCGGAAGGCCACATTCCATCAGGATTGATGCCATATTTTTTTATGAATGAAATTCCTTGATTGATTTGAATCTCCGCATCTTTCGGATAATTAAATCTAAATGCAGGTAGTTTAATATTTGTATTTTTCACACAATTTGTATCAATTAAAAGGGGAAGTATCGGATGATAATATGGTGATATGGTTATCTCAATATTTTCACGATCCGACACTTCTTTTAGAAGCGGAAAGAATTGATCCAATATCTTTACTATTTTATTCCACAGTATTTTCTTATCGTTTTCAGTGTAATGCTTCCTATTTATCAGCTGTCGAAGTTCATTATCATCTTCTTTCTCTATTGGAGAGAGCCAGCTGTAAAAAAATAAGAATTGCAGATCAAGAAAATCTTCATCTGTAAAATCTTTATTTTTATTTTTCTTTTTAAAAAGATAGTGATAAAGTGAATTCTTTAAGATATTTTTTTCAAAATTGGTGGAAAAAAAATGGTTTAGTATAAATTCTTTATCTTCGTCGTTAAGATCAATTGGGGATTTCAGAAAAAGCTGTACCCATCTGTCCCTAATTTTCTCTTTTTCCCTTACATAATCCTCAATCTGTTCAAGTAGAACAGGTGAATAATTAAAGTTTTGGGAGATGTTAGGGAATCTTTTTGCCAACTTTAAAAAAAAATGATAATCCTTTAATAAATGAAGAAATACCCAGGGAAGTTTGTATTCCTCTGTTTTATAATCCTTATAAAGTGGTTGGTGAAAATGCCACCAAAAAACAGCTTTATCCATATTTTACAGCGATAAAAAATAATTTACTTTAAAATTGAGATCCTTTAGTATCAATGCATCACTTTTAAAATCTTTATAATTTTCAGCTAATTGCTTTGCTGCATCCATTTTATTCTCAACCTCATAGATTAAGAAAAGATAGTAGGCAAAGTACGGTTCATAGTTCGTATCTTTAAATCTGCCAAGTCCGTTTTTATAGGTTGCTTCTGCCTTCTCAAAATCTTTACTGTATTCATAAGCAGCACCTAAATTTAAGTAAGCAAGCGGAAGCATGAGGTCATTTTTATTTTTCTCCCTATATTCCTCTAAAATCGTAACTGCATCATCGTATTTTTTTAATTCAATCAGAGCAACGGCTTTATAAAATTTTGCCAATTTGCCGCCTTTCGTCAACTTATTTTTGTTAATGACCGTATTCAGTTTGTCAACAGCGGTAAGGTATTTTTCCTCTTTCGTTTTGTATTGTGCATCTTTAAATTGTGGGTTTTCTTCCAATGATTGTTCGGAAAGAACCGCTACCGCTTCTTTTAATTTCATAACACTTTGATTATTTCGCAAACTCAGTGTTTTAAATGCACCGAATATTATTAAAATGGCTAAAAATCCAAAGAACAAATAATTATCCGCCCTTTTCCTAAATGTTTCATCCTGCCATTTGTCCTTTATTTTGAACCAAAGTGGTTTTTTGATTAGCTCGTCTTTTTTCAACTTCTTCATAAAGCACTCCTATAAATAAATATTATATGTTATTTTTTTTAATTTTTCAAGAGGTTAGACATTTGCGGAATAATAATTTTGAATCCACTCCCATTCTTCTTTTAATCCCTGTTCTATATTATATTTGGGATTATATGAAAATTTTTGCCTCGCAAGAGTTATATCGGAGTGGGTTACTCTCATATCACCTTTTTGATCTTCGGTATGTTTTAATATTGTAAATTGACCTGTTATGGAAAAAATAAGATCAATTACTTCATTAACGGTAATTTTGTGTCCACCGCCAACATTTAATGAATAATTCCATTTAGTATTACTAATAATTAAATATTTTATGAAATCGGTAACATCTTCAACAAAAGTAAAATCTCTTACCTGATTACCGTCACCATAAATATAAATTGGTTTATGATCGACAATGGACTTAAAGAATTTGTGAAAAGCCATATCCGGTCTCTGAGCAGGTCCATAAACCGTAAAGAATCTCAAGGATAGGTAATTAATACCATAAGAATAATTGTATAGTTCGATCATTTTTTCACAGGATAATTTTGTTAATCCATAAGGCGAAATAGGATTTAATAAATTGTCCTCTCGCATCGGATATTTATTTGTATTGCCATAAATTGAAGATGATGATGCAAAAATTAATTTTTTTTTCGGATATTTTATTAATGTCTCCAATAATAACTGTGTTGTTAAAAGATTGTTATTAACATATATGTTAAAGTTTTTACCCCATGATTTAAAGACACCGGACTGTGCGGCAAGATGTATTATGAAATCATTTTTTTTAATTAAGTCATCCGGATCATATTTTAATATGTCTTTTTCATAGAATGTAAAATTGGAATTTCCCAATAACGGCTTTAAATTGTATCTCTTTTGTTTTATATCATAATAATCGGTTAATTTATCGATTCCGCTGCACTTAATTCCTGCATTTAATAATTTTTTACATAGATTTGAACCAATAAATCCGGCAACTCCGGTTATCAAAACTTTCATATTTGATTATATTAGAAAAACTATAAAAATACAAGTCGGAAAATGCAAGTCGAAAGTCAAAGGTCGAAGGTCGCAAGTCTAAAGAAACAAATAAGAGAATAAGGAAATACGGAAAACAATATAAAACTCCGAAAAGCCATAAAAGAGGGACATACCTCAACAAACTGATTTTTTTTGTTGAGATGTGTCCCGGACTCTACATTAGATAACGATAAACCACCCGAAAACAATATAAACAAGGCAATAAGAAAATAAGTTAATAAGGGAATAAGTAAAAAAATATTAAATTCAGAAAACAGGCGGGACGTACCTCGGATATTCAGGTGCGTCCCAAGAAAATTGAGGTAATGTCCCTCTTTTATTTGGAACGGAGATTAATATTGTTTTTCTTATATACTTCCAACGGATAATCGGATATCTTTACAAACTTATTTGAATTACGAACATAATTTATACTATTTTTCATTCTTTTAAATCTATTTTCATTGATATAAACCTCTTTTTCATTATAGATAACATAATCCGATCTATCTATTGCTTCCTTATTCCCCCACATAAGAAGGTTAATATTTTTTCTCATACAAACCTGTGATGCGAGATTCGTTGTTGTTGTAATAAAAAGATCGGGATCTTTAAATTCTTTTATTTTTTTTAATACAGTACGATCATATTTTGTAATTTTAAAAGTTTCTTTATTTCCAAAAAAATAATATTCCTCCGGATGCCAAAAACGGTAACTAAAAGCACTACCTCCCGTAAAAAAGGAAAATGCAATAAAATATATAAAAATAAATCTCAAAAGATTGGAAATAATTATCCTTGATCCTATCTTTAATTTTTCAATATCGGCAATTACAGCAATAAACGCAACAAATAAAAAAGGAAGGATGGTTGACCAGTGATGCCACCTGACATCCGCTACATTACTGTGTTTCGAAAGTAAGATTCCTGCGAATATCGGAAGTATTGGAATGAGATACTTTGGTTTTTTTAATGGAATAAATAAGAATGGGGCAAAAAGATATATAATATTTTCCCATTTAAATAATATAAACATATTTTTTAAAAGTGTAATCTTATTTCCACCATAATGCATACCTTCTATAAAATTACTATTTGGAAATAGATGTTTAAAAAAGACCAAAAAAACAAAATAGTATAGAAATGATATGAAAAAAAGAATAATTCCATTCTTATGTTCTTTATCAAAAATAAAGATATAGATCGCAAGCATTATAAATATCAATGCAATATACTCTTTACACATCATTGAAAGTACGGAAAAGATAAAGAATAAAAGATTTTTTTTCCTCAACAAAAAATAGATTGAAAAAGAAATAAAAAATATTGCAATCGTATCTCCATGAAATTCAACTAAATTGGAACAAGAGAGCGGAGTATAGAGAAGATATAAGATCGCAAGGGTTTTTGCTTTTAATTCATTTTTGACCAGGATTTTTCCAATTCCATATATTGCAATTGAGGAAAGAGAAATAAATAATGTCTGCATAATGAGAAGTGTTGCACCGGAAGGAAAAAGCTTTACAAATGGAACAAAGATGAGATAAATGAATTCCTGATGCATTGAAAATCTATTGATATTAACTCCGAATCTTGATAGTGCCATAAAATTTCCGTTTCCCGTGTTATAGATCGGCTGAAGCATATTTCCGAAATCAAGCATCGCCATATTAAATGAATAATATTTCATCAAAGTCATAGTTGAAATAACAATAAAATAGATCAATGGAAAGATGTAAAAAGTTATGTGTTTTTTTTCACTATATTTTATATGGTTTGAGAAAAGATAGGCTAATACGATA
>JAUXGM010000088.1 GCA_030622125.1 bacterium
AAAACCCGGTGATAACCTGACGATATCGGTTGATTTGATCAAGAATGTAGCAATGGAAAGCGGACAGAGGTTTGCAGTAAGAGAAGGCGGCAGAACCGTCGGCGCCGGCGTTATTGCTAATATTATTGAATAGAGGAGATAAAAATTGGACAGAGTTAGAATTCAATTGAGTGCTTATGATTATAGAATACTGGATAAGGCGACGCAATCTATAATCAAGGAATTACGACGAAATGAAGGCAAAATCGCTGGGCCAATCCCCCTGCCGACAAGAATTTCAAGATATACTGTTTTAAGATCTCCATTTGTAAATAAAAAATCAAGAGAACAATTTGAGATAAGAATTCACAAAAGATTGATAGATATCATTGATTATACCTCAAAGACAGTTGAGGTTTTAAATAAACTTGTTTTACCGGCGGGCGTTGAGGCTAAGATCAATGTGATGAAGTGATTTTAAGGAGTAAGTAAACTATGAAGGTTGGATTGATCGGAAAAAAAATAGGAATGACCCAGGTATTTAAAGATGGGAAAAGAATTCCGGTAACTGTTGTTAAAGTAGAACCGAATTATGTATTGCAAATAAAAAATGAGAGAAACGATGGATATAATGCACTGCAAATGGGAGCTTTAAAAAATAAATGGTACCGCGGGACGAAGCCGATATTAGTTCATGTTATGACTGCATTAGGCATGTCAAAAGAAGAAATAGAAAAAGAGATTAAAAAGAGGAAAAGCGATAAACTTTTTACCCTGCAAGTGTTAAAAGAGTTTAAAATTGAAGACACAAAGAATTACAAAGTCGGCGACATAATTGACATTTCAAAAATGGCGGTTGATGATAAGGTAACAATTATCGGAAATACAAAGGGAAGAGGTTTTCAGGGTGTAGTAAAAAGATACAATTTTCATCTTGGGCCAAAATCACATGGTTCACATTCATATAGAGAACCCGGTTCGGTAGGAATGTGTGCAGATCCCGGAAGAGTTCTGAAAGGAAAGAAAATGCCAGGACATATGGGTACCAATCAGATCACCATAAAGGGTGTAATTATTGTAGATATTATCCCCGAGAAAGGTGTGTTAATGGTAAAGGGTAGTCTTCCTGGTGCTACAAATAGTGTAGTATACATTCAGAAGTGAGAGGTTTAAAATGGCAGAGATAAATGTAATAAATAAAGACGGTGTTGAGATAGAGAAGATCAAATTAGACGACAGCACATTCAATGGTAAGGTAAATGATAACATAATGCAATTTATGGTTAGAGCCCTTTTAAACAATAGAAGAGCAGGAACAGCGGCAAATAAAAGTAGAGCAGAGGTTCATGGTTCAAACCGAAAGATTTTTAGACAAAAAGGTACAGGGAACGCAAGAATGGGACGACGAAGAACACCGCTCAGAAAAGGCGGTGGTGTAACTTTCGCTAAAAAACAAAGGGACTTTTCAATAAAAGTTACAAAAAAAGTTAAAAGACAGGCTATCATATCGGCATTAACATCAAGATTTGGTGATTTTGTTGTTTTAGATCAATTGACAATTGAAGTACCGAAAACAAAAGAGATCTTTAATCTTAAAAAACGATTGGGTCTTCCTTTGAAGACATTACTTGTTGTTAAAGATTCCGATATAAACTTGGATCTTTCAGTCAGGAACCTGGGATCGACAAAATGGGTAACACAAAACTATATTAATGTGTTTGATTTGCTTTACTTTGATAAGATAGTTTTTACGAAAGATGCGATTTTGGAATTAAATAAAAGGATGGCGGTATGAAAAATAATGTTCACGATATACTTATTGAACCTGTACTTGCTGAAAAAGCGGATATTGTCAGAGAGCATGGTGTATATGTTTTCAAGGTTGCCATCTATGCCAATAAACCGGAAGTAAAAAAAGCAGTGGAAAAGGTATTTAAAGTAAAGGTTGAAAAAGTCAATATTTTAGTTGTAAAGGGAAAAACAAAAAAAGCCAACTTCCGTTATGAGGTCAAAAGACCTGATTACAAAAAAGCGTATGTAAAATTAGCAGCAGGAAACAGTATAGAACTGTTTGAAGGTATCTAAGGAGGGCGGATATGGGAATTAAACAGCACAAACCTTATACCCCTACAAGGAGATTTACAAAGTTATCCGATTTCTCGGAGTTAACGACAAGTAAACCGTTTAAACCCCTTACTTTTGGGAAAAATAAAATAAACGGAAGAAATAATAAGGGAAGGATAACGGTAAGAAGAAGAGGAGCAGGCGTAAAAAGATTGTATAGATTCATAGATTTTGCAAGAGATAAATGGAATATTTTAGGAGTCATAGAAACAATAGAATATGACCCGAATAGAACCTCAAGAATTTCTCTTGTTAAATATGTAGATGGTGAGAGAAGATACATCTTAACTCCCGAGGATATAAAGGTCGGGGATGTGATAAAAGCAGGTGATGAAATAGCATTGAAACCCGGCAATTGCACATATTTAAAAAATATACCCGACGGCACTGTTATTCATAATATAGAGATCATTCCCGGAAGAAATAAGGGACAAATGGTGCGAAGTGCCGGAACAGGTGCAACAATTAAGGCAAAAGAAGGGAATTATGTATTTATAGAACTTCCATCCAAAGAAATAAGAAGGTTCAACATAAATTGTAAGGCAACAATTGGCGTCATTTCAAACGGTGACCATCAAAATATTACTCTTGGTAAAGCCGGCAGATCAAGATATCTTGGAAGAAGACCGAAGGTGAGAGGTGTTGCAATGAATGCACATGATCATCCGCATGGCGGAGGTCGAGGTAAACAAAAGGGCTATAAAATGCCTGTTTCTTACAGTGGAGTGCCTGCAAAAGGTAAAAAAACCAGAAAGAAAAAGAAATACTCCGATCAGTGGATCGTTAGAAGAAAAAAGAAATAGGTGGAGTGATATATGAGCAGATCGTTAAAAAAAGGTTTTTATATTCATGAGAAATTATTGAAAAAAGTTCAAAAAGCAAAAAAAACAAAGGATACAAAACCAATCAAAACATGGGCGAGAGCAAGCATGATAATTCCTGATATGGTTGGAATGACCTTTCAGGTTCATAACGGTAAAAAATTCGTAACTGTTTTTGTTACCGAAAATATGGTTGGTCACCGGCTTGGTGAATTCGCATTAACAAGGTATTTCAAAAGTCATAGTGGCAAACTTGTTAAAAAAGTCGGAAGGGAGTAGAGTATGGAAGTTCAGGCAATTTTAAGATATGTTAGATATTCTCCCCTTAAGATGAGAAAGATTTCCAAGGCGATTAAAGAAAACTATAGTTATAGTGTATCCGATGCTATAAATGTATTAAAATTAAACCCGTCAAAAGGGGCGAAAATATTGGAAAAGTTACTCTCAAGTGCACTTGCAAACGCAATTAACAAGAATGCAAAAGAGGATAATCTAACCATAAAGAACATTAGCATTGATGAAGGTCCTGCCTTGAAACGTCTCAGACCACTTTCAAGAGGAAGTGCGACCGTCATTAAAAAGAGAACTTCTCATATAAAAATCGTTTTAACCGATGAATAGATAGGAGGTGATAGTGGGTCAAAAAGTAAATCCGGAAGGTTTCAGATGCGGAGTGACAAAGAATTGGACCTCAAGATGGTTTAATGAAAAGAGATATACCGAACTTGTTTTGCAGGAAAGACAAATTAGGGTCTATATAAATGAGAGCTATAAAGATGCCGGTATCGGAAAAATAATCTTTGAGAGAAAAGGCACAAAACAGAACAAAATTAATATATTTGTAGTTAAGCCCGCATTTATTATTGGACAGAAGGGCGTTGAAATAAAAAAAATAACGGAGGTATTAAAGAAAAGATTCAATGAGGATTTCAAGATAGAGATCACAGAGATCATTGAGCCGAGTCTTGATTCTACTATAGTTGCAAGAAATATAGGACTTCAACTTGCAAGAAGAATGCACTATAAAAGAGTAATGAAAAAAGCCGTTTTTGAAACAATTTCAAAGGGTGCAAATGGTATAAAGGTCAGGATCGCAGGAAGAATCGCCGGTTCTGAAATGAAAAGAGTGGAGTGGGAGAAAAAAGGAAGAATTCCGCTTCACACACTAAGAGCAAATATCGAGTATAGTTATGTCCCTGCACAAACAACCTATGGCATCATAGGTGTTAAGGTGTGGATATATAAAGGCGATGTAAGATCTCATAAGGAATTAATAGATTAAAAGGGGAATGCTATGTTAATGCCAAGGAAAAGTAAACATAGAAAAATGCAAAAAGGTAGGATCAGAGGCCATGCGTCAAGAGGCAATAGAATTGCTTTTGGGGATTATGGCATTCAATCAAAAGAGCATGCTTTTATTACTGCAAATGAAATAGAAGCGGTAAGAGTGAATCTTAATAAAAAGCTGAAAAAAATGGGAAAAATATGGATCAGGATCTTTCCGCAAAAGGTTATTACTTCAAAGCCGTTAGAAGTTAGAATGGGAAAGGGAAAAGGTGCACCGGATAAATGGGTAGCAGCCGTCAAACCCGGCCATGTACTTTTTGAGATAAGTGGTGTTGATGCTGATAAAGCAAGAGAGATACTGAAACAAGCATCCTATAAATTAAGCGTTAAAACCAATTTTATAGCGAGGTAAACGATGAAAGCAAGAGATATAAGATCAATGACAATGGAAGAAATTAGGCATAAACTTGTTGAAATGAAATCAGAACTCATGCATCTTCGTTTCCAGAGAAAGATCGGGCAATTAACCGATACCAGTAAATTAAAAAAAACGCGAGAAGAAATTGCAAGATTTATAACAATTCAAAATGAAAAGGAGCTTCAAGATGGAAAGAAATAAAAGAAAAACATTAAAGGGAACCGTAACTTCCGATAGTATGGATAAGACCATAATTGTAGAGGTAAAAACTTTAAAATTACACCCGCGTGTAAAAAAATACTACAAGACCAGTAAAAAATATCATGTCCACGATGAAAAAGAAGAATGCAAGGTTGGAGATTCTGTTGAGATTATGGAAACAAAACCCCTTTCAAAAACCAAATGCTGGCGTGTTATAAAAATCCTTAAAAAGGTTATTTCATAGGAGAAACCGATGATACAAAGAAATACAATGGTAAATGTCGTTGACAATACGGGAATTAAAAGAGCCCTTGTTATTGGTTTTTACGGTTCTAACAAAAAAGTAGTTGGAATTGGTGAAATGGTAAATTTAGCAGTAAAAAAGGTGATCCCGAATTCAAACAATAAAAGAGGCGATGTTATTAAAGCTGTTGTTGTGCGAACTGCAAAAGAAATTAGAAGGGCGGATGGAACTTATATAAAATTTGATGACAACGGTGTTGTAATTATTGATGATAATAAAAATCCGGTCGGCACAAGAATATTCGGACCGGTAGCAAGAGAACTCAGGACAGGCAAGAATAAATATATGAAGATCGTTTCGCTTGCACCTGAGGTATGGTAGGAGAAAACAATGACTGCGAGAGTAAAAAAAGGTGATATCATACAGGTGATTTCCGGTAAAGAAGCAAATAAAGGAAAGATCGGAAAGGTCTTAAAAGTTCTTCGAAAGAACGAAAAAGTAATAATTGATGGTATAAATATTGTTAAAAAGGCAACACGTCCCGATCCGGCAAATAATAAACAGGGCGGTATAGTTGCGGAACCGGCTCCATTAAACATTTCAAAAGTAATGCCCTATTGTAATAGTTGTCATAGAGGAGTTAAGGTTAGATATGAAAGAGCGAACGGAAAGGTTATTAGGAAATGTGCTAAGTGTGGAGCAGTGTTGGAATACAAGTAAAGAGGTGTAAAAAATGGAATCAAGATTAAAGGCAAAATATAAGGAAATTACAAAGGAACTTAAAGAAAAGTTTAATTACAAGAATGTAATGGATATCCCGAAATTGTCTAAGGTAATCATAAATATTGGTGTTGGTGAAGCTATAAAGGATTATAAATTTCTTGAAGCTGCAATGAAGGATATTGAGACCATTACAGGGCAGAAACCAAAAATAAATAAAGCAAAAAAATCAATAGCTAATTTCAAATTAAGAGAAGGTATGACGGTAGGAACTTCTGTTACTTTGAGAAGAAGTAAAATGTGGGAATTTATGGACAGATTTATTTCCGTCGTGTCCCCGAGAATTAAGGATTTTAAAGGATTTAGTCCCAATCAATTTGATGGAAGAGGGAATTACAACTTCGGTTTAAGAGAGCAGTTTATTTTTCCTGAGATCAATATTGATAAAGTTAAGAATATTCGTGGAATGAACATAACAATTGCAACTACTGCGAAAACTGATGAAGAAGCAGAGTTGCTTTTAAGTAAATTGGGATTTCCATTTAAGAAGAGTAGGAGGTAAAATTGGCAAAAAAATCATTAAGAGTTAGGCAGCAAAAAAAACAAAAATATAAGGTTAGAGAATATACCAGATGCCCTATTTGCGGTAGATCTCGTGGTTATTTAAGAAGATTTGGTATGTGTAGAATATGCTTTAGAGAATTAGCAAGTCAGGGCAAGATACCCGGTGTGCGAAAAGCATCCTGGTGATAGGAGAGAGTTATGGTGATGACTGATCCAATAGCAGATTTACTTACAAATATTAGAAATGCTTATATGGCTGAACATAAGTCGGTTGAAATTCAAAGATCCAATTTAAAGGAAGAGATCGTGAAGATATTAAGGCGCGAAGGCTTTCTTTCGGATTATTCTGTTGTGGATATAACCGAGCAAAAGAAAAAGCTTGTTTTATTTTTGCAATATGGCGAGAATAACAAAAATTTGATCACAGGAATAAAAAGGGTAAGTAAACCCGGAAGAAGGGTTTACGCATCATATAAAGAGATTCCCAGAGTATTAAATGGATATGGGATATCCATAATTTCAACTTCAAAAGGCGTTTTAACAGATAAAGAATGTCGTGCACAGAAAGTTGGTGGTGAAATTCTTTGTTATGTGTGGTAAGCGAGGTGAAAAATGTCAAAGATAGGTAGAAAACTTATTGAAATACCTACGGAATGCAAGGTTGAAGTGAAAGATAGAAAGATCTTTGTCAAAGGTCCGAAGGGTGAATTGAATTGGCAATTGCTACCCCAAATAGATGTTAATATCAGTGAAAAGAACATTGCAGTTAAGAAAATGGCGGATGATAAGCAAACTAAAAGTTATCATGGACTTTCAAGAACATTAATAAATAACATGGTCATTGGCGTTACAAAAGGATATACAAAAAAGTTAGCACTGGTTTGGAAAGGTGGTAAATTAGAGGTTAAAAATGGTGCTTTGGAAATGAATGTTAATTTCATTAAAAAAACATATCGTCCAATGGAAGGTGTCCGAATAGAGCAAGGTAAACCGGCTGATGCAAAGATTCCCGGAATTGATAGAACAAGAATTCCCGGTGTAGTTATTATTTCCGGAATAGATAAACAAAAGGTTGGTGCCGTTGCAGCAAAGATACGAGCATTTTTACCCCCGGAACCATATCATGGAAGGGGCATCAGGTATTTAGATGAAATAGTGAGGACAAAGCCCGGTAAAACAGGTGCTGGAGCATAAGGAGCTAAGTATGAAACAAGTAAAAAGATTGCGCAGAAAAAAACATATTCATAAAAAAGTTTTTGGTACAAAAGAAGTTCCAAGATTGTGTGTATATAAAAGCTTGAAGCATATCTATGCACAAGTAATAAATGATGAAACAAAGCAAACCTTATTTGGCTGTTCAACTTTAACAAAAGAGTTCAAAGAAAAGATCAAATATGGTGGAAATATTCAAGCCGGCGCAGAGATCGGAAAAGGTATAGCTGAACTTTGTAAGAAGCATAATATAACAAAGGTCGTTTTTGATAGAAATGGCTTCAAATATCATGGAAGAGTTGCTGCCCTTGCCGATGCTGCCAGAGAAAAAGGCTTGATTTTTTAAAGGAGAATCAGATGGCATATTACAATGAAGAAGTGAAAGAATATGAAGAAAAAATAATCAAGATCAATAGAGTTGCCAAGGTTTTAAAAGGTGGTAGAAAATTTAGTTTCAATTGCCTGATGGCTGTTGGTGATCGTCAAGGAAAGGTTGGTTTAGGATTTGGTAAAGCAAATGAGACAATGGACGCAATGAAAAAAGCCGCAAATGAAGGAAAAAAAGAGATGGTTCAAATTCCAATCAATGAAAATGGAACAATACCATTTGAAGTTATAGGTAAATGGGGTAATGCACGAATCTTATTAAAACCCGCAAGACCAGGTACCGGTATAATCGCAGGCGGTTCTGCAAGAGTACTTTTAGATGTTAGCGGTATCAAGAATATTGTAACCAAAGCATTGACCAGCGGTTCGCAAATAAATATTGCAAGAGCTACTGTGGATGGGTTAGAAAAGATAAATTCTATTTACAAAAAATGGCAAATAAGGCAGACATATAAACAAGTGGAGAACAAAAATGAAACGGATAAGGGTTAAGGTTTTAAGAAGTAGGATCAGAGAAAAAAATACTACAAAAAGAGTGCTTGATGCTCTTGGATTGAAGAGAATTAGTCAAGTAAAAGGGTATCCGTATAATGATGCTGTGATGGGAATGCTTAGAAAGGTAGATCATTTGATTTCTTATGAAATAGTGGAAGAAGAGGTTGGTAAGGAAAAAGAAAAGAAAGAAGAGGTTAGAGGCAATAAAGAAATGGACAATGGACAATTGACAATGGACAATGGAGAAAAAAAAGAAGAAGTTACCCCCTCCAGT
>JAUXGM010000130.1 GCA_030622125.1 bacterium
AAAAGAGGTTTATTTATCCTGCGATCCCGGCATCGCTTATTATTTTTATGTTAGAGGTAGTGAATTATACGATGAGATCTGGATAAATATATATCGTCCTGTTTTAGATGATCAGGGCAAGGAAACGGGAGAAGTTCGGCTTTATAGAGACGGAAGGTATAAAAATTATGGGACCTATTGGGAGTGGAAATCAGGGGGTTATACGCATAATTGGGATATCAGTTCTGAATATTTTGGTGTTTATTTAACAATGAAAGATTCCTTTTGGGGAATGGAATACTGGAGTGCGGGAAAGTATCCGGGAAAATGGAAAACAGGGGCGATAAGAAAACAATGCTATGGGGATGGAACGGTTTACGAGGAAACATTCTTAAATTTAAGTAATTTTACAATTATTGACGATTATCCGCCGGAGGTCAAGATATATTATCCCGAATCAAATAAAATTTACCATGATACAGTTCCGGTAGAAATCAAAGGTAAGGATAATTGTATGGTTACAAATCTGCAAATTTACATAGATGGAGATACTAAAATCAATATTAATGAGGATTACTATAATAATATTTTTTCCATATCCGATTTATCGGAGGGGACACATACCGTAAGCGCTAAAGCAACTGATCAAGCAGGTAAAATAGGAGACGGACATGTATATTTTCGTAAATATATCTACACACTTAATTATTACTCGGGCAATAATCAAACAGGTTTAACAAGTAGTAAAATACCGGAACCTTTAATTGTTAAAATAATAGATAAAGAAGGAAAACCACATAGTAATGTTCCAATTGTATTTGCGATAGATTCAAAACCTGGTGGAGCAAAAGGAACATCATTTTCTGATGGAAGCGAAGTAACCGATATTACCATAAAAACAAATAGTGAAGGTTTAGCACAGGCATATCTTTATTTTGGTTCAGCAAAAGGAATTTATACCGTTACGGCAAGTTGTAGCGAGGCATCTTTTGGTTCACCTGTTACATTTAGTGAAGAAGCAAAAGTTCCTGATGTAAAAATTACATGGATGGGATATAATGATAATGTTAAAATTGAAGATTTTTTGCCGGTTTATAATGCAAATTTTAATGAAACAGGAGGGTTAATTGTATCTCAAAATGATACTGTTGGAGTTGGAATTGATAAAGATAAAAATGTAATCATTAGTCCACATTTTACCATGAATGCATACCCTAAAAAACCACCGTTTGGAGATTGGCATCCATCCTGTAAATACGGTTGGAATATTAAGGGAGTAACAGGTCATAATAAACAAGTAAAAGCGGAAACCAAAATTGATTGGACAGGAAATTTTACAATTAAAAAGAAAGTTGGCAGCCCTGATACTAAAAAATTTGGTCCGCATAATCTTCAAATTAATTTTACATTTAAACATAATAAGGAAGCAGTCGGCAAACAGAAGATAAATGTCCCAGTAAAGATATTTTTTGCGAAAGGGGAATGGTCTTATCAAGCAGTTGATTATGATTTGGATGGAAGACCTAATTGGTTTGAATTCTGGCTTAAGGCATTGGGAGAATCACAAAGAAGAGTTTATTATACTAATACCATAAATTGGGGAGAATATAGACGCACCTGGACAGATGCACCTGATCTGATATACATTGGAGGACAAGCAGGATATGGACCTGAAGAAAGGCATGGTAAAATAGGAATTGATTGTTTTTATTGCATAATGACACATGAATTTCAGCATC
Organism: bacterium; assembly: GCA_030622125.1. Classification (GTDB taxonomy): domain Bacteria; phylum AUK180; class AUK180; order AUK180; family AUK180; genus JAUXGM01. The sequence goes on from JAUXGM010000130.1 coordinate 1,719, forward strand.
TAAAAGATTTTCAGTATGTCATTAATAAATATGGCACATGTAAACCTTGGTGTATTAATGATCCCGCTAAACCAGGTCCGGATACATTATCAGAAGAGATTGACAAAGACGGTGACGGTCTTCCCAATGAGATAGATCCATTTCCAGAGGATGTGAATGGAGCAGGATATGATGAATATACAGGTAAAGATGTCTGGCAGGGTGATTGGGAATATAGGGCAAGACAGGTTGAGGATGTTACCGCTCCGGCTGATATTGACTGGGCAAATCCAGGAAAACAAACTAAATAAAAGGAGGTTTGTAATGAAAAAAAAATTAATGCTAATTATTATGATTATGTTTTTTATTTTTCCAATAGATAATATATTTTCTTATTATGATGATCCTACGGAAAGAATAGAAACGGAACGAATGTTGAAAACAGCAACAATTGATGAATTAATTCAAAGATTTGAAGAGGTAGGATATGCTACTACAAAAAAAATAATAATAGAAGAAATAGGTAAAAGAGAAAATATAAAAGCAATCTCATTTCTAAAAAAAATTATTAAAGAAAAAAATAAAAAATGTAAGAGGACTGAACTCTCCATTGGTTTAACTTATGGTGAAACTGGCATTTCTGCTTGTGCCTATGTAATGATGAGAAAGATAGAAATGAAGGATTTAAATGAGGATGAAAAATTAAAAATCTACGAAAAGATGATTAATGACAATTTTGAAAAAGGTGATAGATTTATAGCACATTATGCTATAGAAATATTATCAAATTGGAATGATAAAAAACCACTTGCATTTTTAAGAAAACTTAGCAGAACTGAAAAGGAAAATTATAATACATTAAAATTACAGCTTGAATTATATAAATATGATAATGCGGGAAAGGCAAAAGTTCTTTGTAACTTTATGAAAGAACCAAACCATTCATCAATTGCTTATATAGCCGTAGGACAACTTTTAGACGAAACAGGGAGAGAGGGTTGGCAATATATTAAGGATCTTTTTATAGATATAGCCGATAAGAAAGTAATATTGAATAAAAATATTGAATATAATTATAGGATAGATGAAACAATTATTGTTAATGTGGTTAGTTCTCTTGCAATCACAGGGAATGGAATGGATACCCTAAATGTAATAAAATCAAATCTCCATAAATTTGATAAGAAATTACAACGCAAGATAATAAGATATGCAATGGGTGGAATTACTAATAATGCAGACGAACAAACCTGTTATGAATTAATTTCACTTGCAAAGAAATATGATGACAAATTAGTAAAAGAGACAATAAACAGAATAGTATGCAATAAAAGATTTCAGAAATTGGCTTGGGAAGAAGAGAAAAAGTTTGAAATGGAATTAAAAAAGAAGAATGGGGGTCAAAAATGAATAAAAAAATTATACAAATTATAACCTGCTTTTTAGTTATTTTTTTACTATTCGGGAATAATATTTATTCCTATTCCGTTGAAAGTAATTCAAAAGATAATAAGATTATACTAACGATTGAAAATAAGGATAATAAAAAGATGAAGAACCTAACACTCTTAATAAGTCATTATCCCGAATGGATAAATTTCACTAAAAATGGTTTTTCAATAGGTGATATTGATAAAAATGAAAGTACGGATATAGAAATTAGTTTTAATGTTTCTCCGGAAGCAAAGAAAGGCGATAATGGTTCTGCTGCTTTTCTTGTTGCAAGAGGAAATAAGATACTATGGTCAAAAGGTGTTTATTTAAAGATAACAGAGCCTCCTTCCATTCCTGAGATTACGGCAATTACACAGAAAGATCAGATTGTAAGTCTGAGTTGGAAAGCATCGCATAGCGAGAATGGAATATCGGGTTATAATGTTTATAGAAGTGAAATATCCGAAGGACCTTATAATAAAATAGTAGGTTTAGTAAATGAAACCCATTATTATGACAATAATGTTGAAAATGGCAAGATATATTATTATGTTGTAACCGCTGTTGATAACGAAGATTGTGAAAGTGCATATTCAAATGAAAAAAGTATAAGATTAACAAGAGCAAAAGGAAATCTGGATTCTGTAGTTACCTTTCCAAATCCATGGAAACGAGATTGCGGAAAAGATTATATGGTTTTTAGAAACTTAACACCAACGGCAACGATAAAGATTTTTAGTGTAAGCGGCAAATTAGTTAATAAAATAGAGGAAAAAGACGGAGATGGTGAAGCAAAATGGTATTTGGATAATATAAGTCAAAAGATTGTAAGTTCAGGAGTTTACCTATACAGTATTGAAGGAAATAATTGTAAAAGGGAAGGGAAGATTGTAATAATAAAATAATGTAAATGGTAAAATAAAAATACACAAAAGTTACTATTTTTTTGCATTTTTTAATTTGGGCTTGACATTTCTCAATCTCTATTCCCGAAATTTCAAATTGCAAATCTTATTTCCGGATCAATTTCTTTTGATCTGATCCAAAACTGTTTAATTTTAGTGTCAAATATTTTTACACTTCAAATTAGTTGAAAAGAATTATTTGCGATATATTGCGAACATATAAATATTTAAGAAATTGGCACGATGGTTGCTATATATGTAGTGGCTAAGGAAAAGCCAAAAACGCTATTTAAATTATAGGAGGCTATTATGAGTATAAGTATAAGGCATGATAATTCAATTTTTGGTGGATTATCGCAATTAGATGGTATATTAAAAATTGTTCTTAAAAAAGTTCAAAGAACAAAAGCAAAAAAAATTGAAATTAAATAATAAGGAGTAAAAGATGAGCAAAAAGATTATCGGTATCGATTTAGGTACCACAAATTCCTGTGTTGCAATCATGGAAAATGGACAACCAAAGGTTATCCATAATGCTGAAGGTGGCAGAACTACCCCATCTATCGTTGCTTTCAAAAAGGATGGTGAGATAGTTATTGGAGCACCGGCTAAAAATCAAGCGATCACAAATCCGGAAAATACAGTCTTTTCCGTTAAAAGATTGATTGGTAGAAGTTATGACGAAATAGGCGAAGAGCTTAAAATATTACCGTACAAGGTTAAGAAAGGTAAATCACAAAATGTGGTCATAGAAGCCGCCGGCAAGAAATACACTCCACAGGAGATATCTGCAATGATACTTAAAGAGATGAAAAAGGTTGCAGAGGATTATTTGGGAGAAAAAGTAACGGATGCCGTTATAACGGTTCCTGCCTATTTTAACGATTCACAAAGACAATCGACAAAAGATGCGGGAAAGATAGCGGGTCTGAATGTTTTAAGGATAATAAATGAACCTACTGCTGCAGCGCTTGCCTATGGAAGGGATAAAAAAAATGAGCAAAAAATAGCAGTATTTGATCTCGGTGGTGGTACTTTCGATATCTCCTTCCTTGAGATAAGTGAAGGCGTGTTTGAGGTTAAATCAACAAATGGTAATACACATCTTGGCGGTGATAATTTTGATATGAAAATTATTAATTACCTTGCCGATGAATTTAAAAAAGATCAGGGGATTGATCTTAGAGATGATGCCATTGCACTTCAGCGGTTAAAAGATGTTGCAGAAAAAGCAAAGATAGAACTTTCTTCAAAACTTGAAACCGAAATAAACCTACCGTTTATTACGGCAGATGCAAGCGGACCAAAACACTTACAAATTGCTATGACAAGAGCAAAATTAGAAAGTTTGGTTTCCGACTTAGTTGAAAAAACAGTTAGTCCTTGTAAAACGGCATTAAAAGATGCAAAAATGAGTAAATCGGATATTGATGTTATCTTACTTGTTGGTGGAATGACAAGGATGCCGATCGTTCAAAAGAAAGTAGAGGAGATCTTTGGAAAAAAACCAAGCAAAGGTATCAATCCTGATGAGGCGGTAGCCATTGGTGCAGCGATTCAAGGTGCAATATTGGGAGGAGATAAATCCGTCGGTGATATTTTGCTCGTTGATGTTACACCTCTTTCTCTTGGAATTGAGACGCTTGGAAATGTGATGACAAAACTTATTGATAAAAATACACCGATCCCTGTCAAAAAATCGGAAATATTTACAACTGCCGAGAATAATCAACCGGCTGTTGATATCCATGTCTTACAAGGTGAAAGACCCATGGCTTCTAATAACAAGACAATAGGTAGATTCCAATTAATGGGGATCCCGCCGGCACCAAGAGGCATGCCGCAGATAGAAGTTTCCTTTGATATTGATGCAAATGGCATAATGCATGTAACGGCAAAAGATAAAGCAACGGGTAAAGAGCAGAGTATAAAAATACAGGTTTCAAGCGGACTTTCCGATGAGGAAATAGAGAAAATGGTTAATGAAGCGAAGGAAAATGAAGAAGAAGATAATAAAAGAAAAGAACTTGTTGAAACTAAGAACAAAGCTGAGGGCTTGATCTATCAAACAGAGAATATAATGAAAGAAATGAAAAAAAATGGTAAACTTGATGAAAAAGAGGAAAAGGAATTAAAGAAAAAGATGGATACACTACAAGAAAAATCAAAGGGTGATAATAAAGAAGAAATAGAAAAAGCCATTGATGAACTTTCCGGTTTCTTTTCAAATATCTATCAGAAATATGGTCAGCAACAGCAACAAGAACAAGAAGTCGGAGGCCAAGCGGTCTTAGG
>JAUXGM010000086.1 GCA_030622125.1 bacterium
AAAATAATTATAAGAATAAAAACGATTAAAATAATTTTTTGATATTTTTTTCTTATTGTAAAGAAAAGAAAAACAATTAGTAAGAACGGCAGTGAAAGAAGCGTTCTTTGAACCCCAAAAAGCGGTATAAGAATAATACTTGTAGAAAGAGCTCCAAGTATCGAACCGAAACTATTTATCCCATATAAAATTCCGGAAACGGTCCCTTCATCTCTTTCTCTTGATGCAAAATAAATTATCATAGGAAAGGTCATACCGAATATAATTGCAGGAATGATCATTATCAAAAAAACGATGAAAAGTTCCATAAGGAAGAATTGGTTTATATCAAGATTTAATCCGACCTTAACCTTTAAGATAATGATTTGCAGATATTGGAAAAAAAAGATAAAAAGAATGAAATAAATTACCAAAATAAAAAGCAACTTTTCAAGTGCATACTTTTTTTCATATAATTTAGGGACAATGGATGAACCGATGAAAATGCCGATCAGTATTGTAAAAAGAATTATTGCAAAAGAATAACCGGTTGAACCGAAAACAGGCGAATAAACCCTATTCATCGCAACCTCGAAGACAAAGGTGACAAATCCGGTAAGAAAGATCAATATTTTATATTTCTTTAAGATCGGTTGCCTATTTTCTTTTATAGAAATTTTCTCGGTTGTTTTTTGTTTCTTTTTGCGTCTACCGGTGAGATTTGAAATAAAGACAACTATTAGCCCTGTCAAAATTGAACAAGATGCGGAAAGAAAAAGTGTTGATCTCAATCCTAAATAACGAATGAAGATAAAGGCGGTAAGCAAAGACCCCACGGCTCCACCTAATGTATTGAACCCGTAAAGCAGTGAAATGCCTTTTTTATCACCAAAATTATTTTTCCAACTTTCTACAAGAAAAGGATAGGTTGTTCCCATCAAAAAGGTTGGAATAAAGAGAAGTAAAAATGTAACCAAAAATTTTATTCCAAGAAATATTGTACTATTTTTGAATGAAAGAGTATAAAGAAAAAAGATATTATTTTTTAGAAGCAGATAAAGCGGATAGAAAAGAATGACACTTATTCCGAGAAGGATCAGTACAATTCCATAAAATTTATAACAATTTTTTGTTTTTTCTATATTTTTCCCCGCCCAAAAGGACCCCAATGAAATACCAAGCATAAATGCCGAAATAACAATAGATACGGAATAGATAGTTGAACCGAGAACGGGATAGAAAAATCTGCTCCATATAACCTGATAAATAAGTCCAAGCATTCCCGAGATTGTAAATGGCAGTATATAATGTAACTTGCTCTTCATTATTCCTTAAACAGTAACTGTTTATTTATATTAAGTGTTTTGCCTGATTCTACTATTATTGTTTCCTTATAGGATTTGCATTTTGGGTTTTTTAATACTAATATGTGCTTACCTATCTGAATTTTTTGTTTTTTCATTGGTGTTATTCCTATTTTTTGCCCATCAAGATAGGCATTTGCCCATGGTTTGCAAACTATTTTTAGGTAACCGAATTTACTCTTCAAGGTTATTGGGAATTTATTTTCACCTTCGCTTACCCTTATTTCTTCTGTGATGTCTTGAAAGCCATCACTTCTTACCTTTAGTTTGTGACTACCAACGATTAATCTTTGTGGTTTTATCGGTGTAAATCCTATCTTTTTCCCATCAATATAAACGGTAGCAAATCCGCCTTTTGTAGGGAAATAACAGGTTGCATATTTGATCACCTTTTTTGAAAGTTCAAGGAACAATTTATTTTTGGCGTCTGAGAATGTAATCCGTTTTTCCAGTGTATTATATCCCTTTAAAATTAGTTTTATATTATGATCACCAAATTTAAGTTTAATAATGGCAGGGGTTTTTCCGGCATTATTATTATCGATATAAATCGTAGCATTGGGAGGATTACTTTCTATAGTAAAAATATCTTCTATTTTTCTCAAAACTATTTTATAACTCTTTAAACCTCCTTCAAAGACCTGAATATTTTTTTCATAAGTTGAAAACCCATCTTTTTTAGCAAGAATTTTGTGATTCCCGATTGGAATCTTAACTTTTTTACCATCTACTTTTTTGCCATCGATAAATATAGGAACATTCTTTGGAGAAATGTCAAAAGTTGCTAATTGGTAATTCCATCTAACAAGATCATAAGAAAGTGTTTTTTTCTCACCTTTTTCTATTTCAATGCTAATATTTTTATCTTCATAAAGTTCTTTTGAGATCGCCAAACTATGTGTTCCTGGTTTTACATTGATAGAAATAGGGGTTACCTTTTCTAATTTACTCTCGTCAAGGACAACGATAGCACCACTCGGGTTGGAATCAATAGAAAGGGTTGTGGTTATTCTGAAAACAGTGAAATAAAGTATTAAAGCTACTGCTGCTAATGCGATCAAAACAATTGGAAAAGGAGATATCTTACCTTTTGAAAGTTCGGCATTGATCTTATCAATACCCCCCATTGCTTCAGCATTTTCAGTATCCCATAAAAGAACATTTTTGAAATGAGTGAGTGCATAGGAATATCCTTCCCGTCCTTCTTTAAATTTTTCCTTTCCTGCTTTAAGTCCTTTTTCTATTTGACTTTTCTTATATTCAATAAAAAAATCGGATGGGGATATTAAATATTTTTTTAACAGTTGTTCGGACGGTCTAATGCCATATTTTGCAAAATATTCTTCAATATCAGAGATTATATCATTACAATTTTTGTATCTTTTTCCCTTATCCTTTTCAACCATTTTGGTGTATATTTTTATGATATCTTTGTCCAAAGATGGTTCTAATTGAGGAATTGGCAATGGCTTGTCCGACAGTATCTTTGATATTATTGACATATAGTTCTTTTCATTCGGATAGGGTTTTTTTCCTGTTAATAATTCATAAAACATGATCCCTGTAGAAAAAATATCACTTTGATTGTCTGCTGTTTCTCCTCTTGCCTGTTCTGGAGACATATAGGCAGGTGTTCCCATAAGAGTGCCTGTCATCGTTAGATTACCCGCATCTTCCGAATGTGCAAGTCCAAAATCGACGAGTTTTACCTCTCCATTTCTGGAAACAAGTATATTTCCCGGTTTGATATCTCTGTGAATGATTCCCTTATCATGTGCGTATCCCAATCCTTTTAAGATATAGTAAATAAACATCATTGCCAATTGAGCAGGCATCTTTTGTTCGATCTTGTTAATAACTATTTTTAGATCGATACCTTTGACAAATTCCATAATTATATAGATTGTTTTTTTATCTTCAATGAATTCGTATATGCGTACAATATTTGGATGTTCAAGCTTTGATAAGGTTAATGCTTCCCTTTTAAATCTTTCAATGAATGTAGAATCATCATATAAAAAAGAATGGAGTTCTTTTATTGCAACGGTTCTATTTAGTGATTCCTGTGTCCCCTGGTAGAGTGTTGCCATTCCACCCTTGCCCACTTTTTTCTTAATAATGTAACCGACGATTTTCTTTTCTATATCACTCATTTTTTATTATATCAAATTTCATATATTTTTTCAATATTTTATTAAATTTTAAATGGGTTATTTCTTTTGTCCTTATTATGGGAAAATTTTTCATACCATCAAGGGCATACTCACATTTTTTATCATAAGCGATATTAATGCCCTTCTTGTCCAGTATTTGAGCCATCATATTGAAATGTAATCGCATTCCTATTGTAACATCACATTTTGAAATGGGATAAAATGCATTTTCAGGATTCGTATTTACAATAAATGTATTATCGTTAAGATAAGGGATTAAAAATCGCATCACCTTTTCATCTCCCGGTGAAAATGGGATCAAAAGAAAATTTATATTATCAATACCTTTAAATTCAGATAATACGATCCCAATTTCTCTAATAATTTTCTTTATATTATGCCATTTTCTGAGATTAATACCTATTGTGATTTTTTTTTCATTTACTTCTATCGGAATATCATAATTTCCCCATAATTTATAAAGAAGATCTTTTGTTAGATGAAGTTTACCGGATCTGACCTTTTTTCTTAAAAGATTATAAGAATATTTATCTCGTACACTTATATAATTACAATGTTTTAAAATGTTGAGTGTTATAAATTTATTAAAATAGTTTACAAATGGTCCAACTCCAATATTATGTAACTCTACTTTTACACCAAAAAATTTGCTTGCAAATATTAAAAAAAGATAATAATATAAGGATCGTGAAGAGGTTATATCCTGAAAGATGCCCCCACCTGGAAATATAAGTTTTTTGCTTTTTAAAAGACGATAAATAAAGGTAACAAGATCGTATTTATACATTGTTTTTACATTATATTTTTTTCTATGATACCATGGGTTGGCGGATATGACAATAATAACTTCTTTTTTGGCTTTTATTTCTTTTATACTACCATCAAGGATCAGTTCATCGCCTATATTATTATTTCCAAAATAACCTGCGATTATCGTATATATTTTTTTCATTTCAACCTTTACTTACCAATTTATCTATTCCAATTATTATTATACCGATTATTGAACCGAAAATAACGCCCCAGATTGTGGTTAACAATGATATGTAAATAGGATGAGAAAAATGAAGGTAGGTATTAATTATGGATATTTGTCCGACCATTCCAAAAGGTATTAAGATAACCGCTCTTCTATTTCCTTTTTTAAGTAAATAGATCCCGTAAAGTAAAATCGGATGACCGAATAAAAATTCTTTAAATCTTGGTCTGACAAATAGGTTGATCTCAAAAAATTCCCGAATATTTTCTTCTACATTCCAATGAATTATACGCCAATTGGTACTTTTTAAAAGTATAAATATTAAAGTGAATATAAATAAAAAAACGATTAACCCGTTCATTTTTTTTATATTGATCTTTTCAGATGCGATATAAATAAATGTTTGGATAAAGATAGCGATCAACGGAGCTATCAGAACGATCTTTATACCTCTAAATCTATAGATGTAAAATTGAAATACAAGGCTTGAATGAATAAAATAGATTAGTATTCCGAGTAATAGGGAAGAAAGTGCTACAATATAGAAGCTATTGCATCTGGGTTTTCGGCTCGATTGCGTACCTGGCTCCAAAATTAAATAACCAATTACAAAAAAATAGATTATTATGATAATGGTTGCTACAAGATTTATATAAAAATGCTCAAAATTTGCTATGCTTGATACTATATAAAGAAATATTGTTCCAATAAATGGATAAATAAATTTTCTTTTCCCTATTATAAAATTTAAAAGAAAAATAATGTCAAATAAAAGTAGAAGGAATAATAGTTTTTTTAGAAATCTGCTTGAAAACCAGTTCTCTGTATTTAAAGAATTAGATATCTTATAACCTTTACATATCGGAGCCAATTTGGTCTTGATATATTCATTATTTTTCGGCAGGAGAATTATTTTAATCCCTCTTTCTATGATCGCCCTACGATACCTTAATAGTTTTTTTCTTTCACTGAGCTTTACAGCCTCATCATCCGGTATAAGATGACCTTTTAGCAAAGACAGATCACTGTAATACACAGGCAGTTCACCCGGATCCGGAGATCTTATCCGTTCAAGAAGAATTACAGGCAATTTGTAGAGTTTTAATAATTCATATACCTTTCTCGGATTTGCCATTATCTCATCGGGAAAGATATAGATACCGGATATCCCCTTTGTGTTCCTTTTTTTTAGGATTCCCCCAAAAGAAATTATTTTTTTGTTGCTTTCTACAATTTCATAAGTAAAATTATTTTCTTTAACGGCAATGGTAAAAGTCCTGTTTTTGAACTCACTTTTTATTCGTAAACCGAGACAGAGCAAAAGAGGCAGAACATTAATAATAATGAGTATTTTAATAATTCTCTTCAATTTGCACCGCCCTTTTTTCCCTTATTCTCTTGATCAAAAAGGCAATATATCCAATTATAAGCAGAAAAGCTGCAAAAATCATAAAAAACCATGGCGTAAAAATGGTAAGGATATTATATTTTTTCTTTAAGCCTTTTTTAAATTCTTGAAACACCGAAAAATAATCCTTTTTAAATGCAATATTGAAATTTTTTTCACTATTTTGTGAATATCTAAATAATTTTGCAAATTTTATTAGTTTAAGAGTTCCATATTTCTCTGCGATATAGCGCATGAAATCATAGCTATATGGATAAAAAAAACTACCATTCTTATAAAATTTTTTGTATGTTAATGGTAAAAAATCAGGTGTGTTATTAAATAATACACCAATTACATAATTAAAACTCGACGGGTATTGTCCGGAAAGGTATTGAGCAAGTCCCTCATTTAACCAAACGGGAATATTATTACCGTCCGTTGCATTATAAATAATAATATGAATTACCTCATGACAGATAAGGTTATCTAAATTATTGATAGGAAAATCATTGACTTTTAACGGGATCAATACATAGAGCGTATTTTCTTTTGGTACCGCAAAACCGCTTACAAATTCTCTGTTCATACCCGAAATATCGTCTTTAATTTTATCTCTTTCAATAAATATTATTTGAATTTTTATATTGGTCTCTATATTGAACATCTTTTCATACTTAAATATAAAATCATTCCATCTGAATATTTCGTTATTAGTAATGTGAACACTTTTTGGTACGGTTATTTCAATATTATCAAGGGATATTATCCTGGCGGAAAGAATTGTCGTTATGAAAAAAAATAAGATCAGAGGAATCTTTTTTCGCATATCGTATTTTAACATAAAAATGATTTTTAGTAAATAGTAAATGGTAAATAGTTGCGAGTTCCGAGTTCCGAGTTATGAGTTATTAATTTATTTGGCTCTAACCTGAATCAAGTGGGTAAAAATTTGTAAAAAAAATAAATATCATTTAGAATCCTATATTAACAATGTCATTGTGAACCTTTTGAGATTGCCACGCTTTCAATTGCATTGAAGACTCGCAATGACAGATAATGTACGCTCCGCTCCTTGCATTCCAATTTTCAAGTAAGCAAATAAATTCTTCACTTCTCACTTGCAGCACAGTTGCCTGTCATTCTGAACCTTTAGGTGAAAAATCCAGCATTTTTTCTCTTTTCATTGTATTTTCCTCCAACATCAAACTCCAAACCCTAAACTTCAAACTCCAAACCTCAAACCATAAACATTCTATAATTTACCCACATGAATCGAGCTTGAACCAAACTTATTTTTTATCCCTTGGAATTTCAATGTCTTTTACGCATCTGAAACCGACACAGGAATATGTATTTTGCCATTCTTCAGGATATTTCCAAAACCGCTAACCCTATTTAGTATTTCAGAGCCTTATAAAGAATAAAACAAGAATATTTCAATTCTTTATTATCATTTCAATTTTTTCAGAAAATTGCGTAATATCATTACCAAAATTCCATAGTATATTTCCATTGTTATCTATCAATAGAACTATTGTTTCCGGATACCAATTAGAATAAGGACCTTGATAAAATGGAAGCATCCTTTGTGGTTCAATATTAAATATCGTTTTGCCATCATCATATTGATAAAAAATAGCAGAATTTTCCAGTTCATCTTTATATGGATGATTAACAATATAATAAAAATCAAGTTCCTTATTTATATCACAGAATTCTTGCACTTTTTCTTTAATTTTCGAAAAAAAACAATCACACATTGGACGAAATAGAATCAATAAATGATATTTTTTTTCTTTATTAAAGTAATTTATAAGATTATGTTCCTTTTTATCTAATCCTTTAACTTTAAAATCTTTAATAGAATCAAGTGATTCAACTTTTTTATATTCTTCTTTATATATAAAAAAATTAGGTTTTTTATAAGATACAGGATTTTCTTTATCCTTAATCACAAATACTCTTTTTTTTATTTCTTCTTCTTTTATATCCTTTCTCTTTTTTCCAAATGCCACTTCATATTTTTCTATAACAAATTCTTTCTTGTTTGAAGGATTATACAAATATATATAATTTTCATCTGCATACAAAAAAGATTTGTTATCAATCTTATAAGAACCAATATATCTTTGCTTTCGAATTGAATAGAAATCCAAATATACTGGTGCAGATACCCTTCGTGTAACAACAAAATAATTTTTATTAAATACACATGGAAAACCACTGAAAGACCATTTTTCAAGCCACACTCCTCTATTTTGACCTTCTAAGTAAGGAGGAATATCTAAATAAGAAATGTAATGAGATGGAATTTTATCATATTTATGAACTAATTTACCATCCATTGAGTATTCATAAATATTAGGTTCAAAAGGTTTCACAATAAGAATATGACCATTGGAAGTAACATCGCAAAGTAAAGCACTCATATTCTTCCCGCGAATAGTTTTATTCTTTATATTGTCACTATCCTCGCAGGTTAATCCAATAAGATTTTTTATTTTCCCCGTTTTTAAATTTAATACCTCTACTTCATTATCTGATTTTATTAGATAATTTTTATATTTTTTACACATCCACATATTTCCGTAAGTATTATTATTTAAAACGGAAGGAAGCAATATACTCTCTTTTAAATTTCCCTTTTCATTGTATATATTCAACCGTCTAACAACATCACTTATCAATATCTCATTCTTATCTGAAAGTGTTAAACTTTCCGGAAAATAAGCGGTTTTTCCAGGTTCAAGTCCAAAATCACATATCTTTTTATATTTCCCTGTTTTTAAATTTATCCAATAATAAGTATAATAAGATACCATCAATACCAGAAATTTATTTTCTTTTATTATAAAACGAGGCGGTAAAAAATTACTATATACGCCAGGAGTAATTTTCTCTTCAAAATTCGGAAATTTTATAATAATCTCGCCACATTTTTTTAATTCAATATTCAAGTCTTTATTATTACAACAAATTAAGGCAGAAACGCCAAAAGTAAACAGGAATAATAACTTTATAA
>JAUXGM010000078.1 GCA_030622125.1 bacterium
ATTACAGTGCTCCCCTTATGTAAAAAGAGTTCTTAAATCTTCTTTTAAACTTAGATATAAAGTTCATAAATCATTCCAGTATTCCTTTTTTTCATCTTATATGACTATACCACTTTTTCCACTTTTTCTCAAATTCCAATCAATAAAATCTGAAACTGTTAACCCCGTAGATATACTATCAGCGGGACTATCAGCGGTGTTAAACCGGCAACATGGCATCTTTTATTTTATCTGCTTTCCTTTTTCGGTAATAATATATTTTTGCTTACTACTCCGTGGTTTTTCAGGAATGGTCATTTTCAAAAGTCCTTGCTTAATAAGAGGATAAATCTTTCTCTTATAATTTAAGTAAACATTTGATAAATTTAAATGTTTTAATATTTCACTTTTAGAATGTGGTACATAACAAAATTTTAAAATAGAAATTACTTGCTCACCAACTTGCTCACCAACTTGCTCACTAACTTGCTCACTAATTCCGACTTCTTTTCTTTTGAAAATTACAACAAAATTGCCTGTTATTTCTTTATATGTTGGAATAGGAAGTTCATATATTTGCATTGATTTATTCATCTTTTCTATTCCACTTCCCCACCTTTCAATATATCCGCTTAAAAAGAGAATTTCCGCGATAGTAGGATTTCTTAACACTGAAATATGTTTTTTAAAAAGATCACTTATTTTAATATTTAACGGCAATTCTCCCGGTGACCATATTTCTATTCTATCATCAAATATCATTATATCAATATGGCTCGGAATTCTATAATCTCTATGAGCTACTGCGTTTGCAACTGCTTCCCTAATAGCAAGAATAGGTAATTCATATTGTTCTTCTCTTCTACCGGTTTGAGAATTAATCCGTGCAGATTTACGAATATTTCTTGCTACAAACTTTAATGATAGGTCAATCTGATTAAAAATATTACCTTTGATTTCAATATGATCAATAATTTTACCTGTTTTATCTATCCCCTCAAAAAAAGCACATTTAATAATAGTATCAGTAAAATACTTTTGAATTTCTTTACCAAAAGTCATTATGCCGGCAAAATTTAATTTACTTTGAGATAATAATCCAAGTTTGTTTAAAATTACTTTTTTATTTTCTTTGGTATCAATAGGTAAATTCCTTTCTTCCTTTGCTCAATTGAAGATAATATTGTTGTAGAAACTCTTTTTATTGTATCGTCACTAATTTTTTGACCAATAATATTTCCATCATCAGATATTCCAAAATATACTGTTCCTATACCATAATTCGCAAATGCACAAAGGTCTATCAGCGATTGATTCAATTCTGCGGTAGATTTTTTAAATTCAATTTTATCTGATTCTTTAAACTTCATAAATCACTTCACCATTTTTCTTTTTCATCTATAAGTAACTATACCACTTTCCCCACTTTTTCTCAAATTTCAATCAATAAAATCTGAAGGAACCAGAGAAAAAGGTAATAAGGGAATAAGTTGATAAGAGAATGCGGGGTCATTCAGAGCCCCGAATTTTATTCGGGGTAAACTGCCCGTGGAATCCAGTATTTTCTTTCTTCACCTGCTTTCTAATTGTCCATTATATTCAACTGTCATTCAGAGCAATTGAAAATTGCGTAGGAATCTCATGGGGGACGCTGTTGCGATTATATCGGTTACATATTGTTTATTCCAAGTACACAATGAATTATACTAATATTTTGAAATTTTGGCATAAAAACCCTAATAATTACTAAATCTTATTATATTGGTTTCTTTGGCAATTTTTCTACTTTTTCTACCACCGTCCCCATTTTTAGAATGACGGGAAGGAAGGGGTTCTGAATGACCTCGTATCAAATATCAAGTACGGGGTAAACTCCATATAAATAAAAAATCAAACAAAAAAAAATATCAATTCACAAAATCAACCACCGTCCCTAATGAGAATTTGTAGGTAATACTTATTTCTACCTCAATAAATTTACCGTTTTGTATTGCAGGTGTAAAAATGCAATTTTTGGCACTATTTAAGGCTGCCTTGTCAAGTATATCATATCCACTTGAACGACCCAATCTTACTTTTGATATTTTTCCGTTAATATCAAGCGTACAGATCACTTCTATATTATCTTCAAGTCCCATTGATACGGCTATTTCAGGATATTCCGGAATTGCTTTTTTTATGACCACAGGAATTGAAATCTTTCCGGCAGGGTTTCCGCGAAAGCTCGGGCTACTCCCACCGGTTTCAAGAATTATTCTGTCAATATTTTTTTCAATATCATAAATTACGCTATCATTAGGTGGATTGGGAACATTTATCGGCACACTATGATTTCCCGGTCGGGAATATGATTGCAGTTTTTCTATGGGAACAATTGGAAGAGGTTTTTGAGGAGTTGGTTGAATTACTACGGGCATAAATGTATCCTCAGGCTGAATTGGTTCAAATATAGTCGTTCCTGCATTTTTAAATTCAGCAATACCGATAAAAAGTAATGTATGAATAAATAATGCCAAAATGACAGCAATTACATTGGTTTTTCTTTGTATCTTTTTTTCTTCTTTAAATTTTTTTATCAGGTTTCGCATTATTGCCTCCTCTATCTTATAATATTATAATTCAATTTTTCCGAAATGTCAACAAAAAGAAAATAAAAATTTGAGAAAAAATGGAAAGATGGATTCCTGATTCCCCGATCAGGTCGAGGACAGGCAAGTCAGGAATGACGCTTTTTCACTCTGCGTTCTTTGCGTCTCTGCGGTGAAGTAGTTCTGAATGACACGGGGAATGTTTTTCTTTTGTCCGAATAAAAACTCTACACGAGAGATATTTGATTTTTAGTGTTAAAAATGTTAAAATTCCTTTATGATAAATATAATTAGAGTTATTACATACTTAATATTGATGGCTTTGTTCTTTTTGTTCTATTCAAAAAAGGAAGGAAATTACAAGATACTACTTTTTCTGATATATTCGGGTTTTTTGTATGTAATATTTACTTCATTCTGGCAATTATCCGATAGTGAATTCTATTTTTACACGATTTTTCCGATTATTATCGCGACTGTTTATGCAAAACTATTAAGTATATCACTCTATATATTTTTTGTATTGTATTCAACGATATTTTTGAAAAAGGATATTTGTATCTATTCCTATCTCTATTCCTTGATTGGAATTTTGGTATTATTTTTCTTTTTAAATTATCTAACAATATTTGAAAATTCAAAGGGCAATGACCATTCTCTTAAAAAACTTTCAATAATTGATAATGATGAAGAAGTTCAAAATGGACTGATGAAAAAAATCAATCAAAATATCCATCAGAAAATGACTCTAATAACCGTATATGATAAAGAAGCATTATTTTTTTTATATACGATAAAAAACAAGAGACTTTTACTTCATTTTCCGAATAAGGGTCCACATCTAAAAAATGATATTCCTTATGATATGATTACTTTTTTAAAGGATATAATCAAATCAAAAAAGATATTTCTAAGTGATAATTTAGATAAGAATATCCGAAAATACGGACTTTTTAAGGAAGATATCCTGTTAAATGGATTAATTGTTAAACCGATACTTATTGATGGTAATGTTACGGGAATTATCGGCATTGCAACAAGCAAAGAGAAGGAATTTAGTCGGAATGCAAAATTTTATGAAATGTATTTAAACGATATTATTGATTATTTGCTTGAAATCAATGTATATAAAAAATTATTAAAGGAAAAAAATGAATTCTTATTTTTTTATAAGGCACTTGAAAGACTAAATAGATTAAATAGAATAAAGGATATTTCCGTAGAATTTTATAGTCACCTGAGCAACATATTTACGATCACAAACTATAATTTTATTGAAATAGCCGATAGAGGGTACAGAATTATTGATTCCACTTCCGATACTGCAATTATCAACAAATGGTTCACAACAGAAGAAAGATCTTTTCTAAATAGGATAGGTAATGAGAAAGACATGAAAATATTACGGTTGGATAAAGATAAAATCGTTAAATTAAATATATCGGGGAGTGTGGAAAGTCATTTTGATACCAACTACATAATTACAATGCCGATAAGAACAAAGATCGGTAAATTTTTATTGGTATTACTCGAAATAAAGGTAAAGAAGTTATCGGAAAATGAAAAAAGAATGCTCCGTATCATGGAGGATAACCTTACACAGATCATTGAGAACAGATCACTTTTGGAAAGATTTGCAAATCTGGCGAATTACGACGGATTGACAGAAATATACAATCATAAAAAATTTCAGGAGACATTCGATGATATCTTGAAAAGATCAAAAAGTCCGAGAAGGGATTTTTGTGTTATAATGTTCGATATTGATTTCTTTAAAAGATTCAATGATACTTATGGACATAGGGTTGGTGATATTGTTTTGAAAAAAGTTGCAAGCAGCATAAAAAAATCAGTTAAAGATAATGATATTGTTGCAAGATATGGTGGCGAAGAGTTTATTGTCATCGTTTGCGATACCGATCTGAACACGGGGTTGGAGATCGCTGAAAGAATTAGAAAAAATATTGATAATATCCGAATTGATCATAAAAAAGATATTTTAAGGATCACTATAAGTGGTGGAATATCTCATTACCCATCGATGGGACTCGATAAATCCACTTTAATAGGAAAAGCGGATAAAGCATTATATAAAGCGAAAAATGATGGTAGAAATAGAATAGCGATACTTTAGGAGGAAGTGATGAACCTAAATAATTATGAACCGAAAAAAGTGGTTAAAGAACTAAATAGGTATATTATCGGACAGGATAAAGCAAAAAAGATTGTGGCAATAGCACTAAGAAATCGATGGCGACGCAAACAGCTTTCGTTAGATCTTCAACGGGATATTTACCCAAAGAATATTATAATGATAGGACCGACAGGTGTGGGAAAGACGGAGATTGCAAGACGTCTTTCTTCAATAACCTCATCTCCGTTTTTAAAGATCGAGGCTTCAAAATTTACGGAAGTAGGTTATATGGGCAGAGATGTTGAGTCGATGGTCAGGGACCTTATTGAAATAGCGGTAAATATGGTGAAAAAAGAACAGACAACCAAGGTTGAAAAACAGGCGCAGCAAAGAGCAAAGAAAAGAATAATAAACTTTTTAATGGGAAAAACAAATGAAAAAAGTGAGTCGGAAAATGAATCAAAAACTCAGGCATTTATTACATCAAAGTTTGAAAAAGGAGAATTTGATGAAAAAGAGATAGAGATCGATGTCGAACAGATGATACCGCTGCCGAAATTGGAGTATATAACCAATCAAGGTGTGGAAGAGATCGATATGTCCATCTCCGATATGTTTAAAAATCTTTTTCCAAAGGGAAAAAAGAAAAAAAGAAGAATGAAAATAAAAAAAGCGTACGAACTATTCATTGAAGAAGAAAAAAATAAGATGATAAATACGGACGATGTTATAATGGAAGCAAGAGATAGAACAGAAAATGAGGGTATAATATTTATTGATGAACTTGACAAGATCGCCGGAAATTACGGTAAGGGCAGCGGACCCGATGTTTCCCGTGAAGGTGTTCAAAGGGATCTTCTTCCGATCGTAGAGGGAACAAAGGTAACAACAAGATATGGTATCATAGATACTGCACATATTTTATTTATCGGGGCGGGAGCCTTCAATGTTTCAACTCCATCTGATCTTATTCCCGAATTACAAGGACGATTTCCGCTCAGAGTTGAATTAAATCCTCTTACGGCAAAGGATTTTGAAAGGATATTAAAAGAACCTGAAAACTCACTGATAAAACAGTATAAAGCACTTTTACAGGTGGAAAATCTTGAATTGGATTTCACAAATAAGGCAATTGAAAAGATTGCAAATATTGCTTATGAACTAAATCAAACAGCAGAGAACATCG
Source organism: bacterium (assembly GCA_030622125.1). GTDB lineage: Bacteria > AUK180 > AUK180 > AUK180 > AUK180 > JAUXGM01. The sequence goes on from JAUXGM010000078.1 coordinate 5,888, forward strand.
GTGCAAGACGGCTATTTACGATAATGGAATATCTCCTTGAAGATATTTCCTTTAAATCTCCCTATAAGATAGGAACAAAATTTGCCCTTGATGATAAATTTGTTGAAAATAGTGTAAAAGATTTTAGTGAAAATGAGGATCTCAGTAATTACATACTATGAAGAGTGTTGTAATCGATGGTTATAACCTTATTTTTAAGATGTTTTCCAAATGTCGGGATCTTCAAAAGATGCGAGAGGATCTCATAGAGAAGTTAAAAAAATACAGTGCATACAAAAAAGACCATAATTTTTACCTTATTTTTGATGGAAAAGAGAAAAAAGAACGACAATTAAGGATCAGTGATAATCTTTTCATAATTTTTACCGTCAAAGAAAAAATAGCGGATGATTGGCTTATCAAGTTTTCATATATGAATAACGAAAACTTAATTGTGGTGTCATCCGATAAAAAAGTTTTTTCAAAGGCACAAAACCATCATTCCATATCCCTGTTTTCCGAGGAATTCCTGGCTATCTTGAAAAGTTTTTTAGAAAAAGAGGAATTCCATTATGTATTCAGAAATAAAAAAAATGAATCAAAAAGAGAGCAAATATTAAGAGAATTGTTATGAGTAGTTTTTTAGATTATGTAGAGATTTATTTAAAATCCGGTACCGGTGGAAACGGTGCAATTGCTTTTTTGCGAGAAGCACTTAATCCCAAAGGCGGTCCTGCCGGCGGAAATGGAGGCAGCGGAGGTGATGTAATAATAAGATCCGATAAAAATATCAGATCGCTTTACCGTTTTAAATATATCCATCATCTAAAAGCGGAAAACGGCAAACATGGCGGGAATAACAATAAAAGCGGTGGAACGGGCAAAAATTTAGTTATTACTATTCCGGTTGGAACAGTGATATATGATGAAGAAAAAAAATTGATCTATGATTTTAAATATGACAATGAAACTATCGTTTTGTTAAAAGGCGGCAGAGGCGGATTGGGAAACAATGTTTTTAAATCATCTACAAGACAACATCCGAGATTTGCATTGAAAGGAGAATTGGGAAACGAGAAAAAGTATATTTTTGAACTAAAAATACTCGCTGATATTGCGATAGTAGGCTTTCCAAATGCGGGGAAATCAACACTTATATCTCATGTTTCAAATGCAAAACCAAAGATAGCGGATTATCCTTTTACAACCTTAACTCCACATCAGGGGATAGTTTTTCTTGAAAATGGAATGGATTATGTTATAGCGGATATTCCCGGACTTATTGAAGGAGCACACATTGGGAAGGGTCTTGGATATAAATTCTTAAAGCATATTGAAAGGTGCAGAGTAGTTCTCTATTTACTTGATCCGACGAATCAAGAACTCGGTGATGTCAAAAAACAATACGATAACCTTAGATATGAGCTTGCTCATTATAAAAAAGAACTTGTATTAAATCCATATTTGATAGCAGTAAACAAGATCGATAGATTAGAGAAAGAAATTATTGAACAAATAAAAGATCAATTTGGTGAAGAAATATTTTTTGTTTCCGCCAGGGAACGACTTAACTTGAAACCATTGATCTATAAACTTGGTGATATTTTGAAGAGTAAACCGGTAGAGGTTGAAAAAACCAATATCAAGAAAGAGATATATGAAATCGAACCGGACATCGGTTCTATCGATAGATTGGATAGAAATAAATATATTATTAAAGGTAAGATCGTAAGAATGATCGATCAAATTGATTTTAATCAATCGGATGCTCTTTACTATTTTCAAAGGTTTTTGAAAAAGAAAGGGATAGATAAGATCTTAAAGAAAAATGGAATTCAAGATGGTGATATTATTATCATCGCTGATCATAAATTTACCTATTATGATGAGGAGTAAGATATGAACTACATATTTTCCGTTAAAGAAATGAGAGAATGTGATAGAAAAGCAATTATAGATCATAGCATTCCCGGGATGATCTTAATGGAGAATGCGGCAAGGTTTTGCAGTGAAACAATTTTAAAATATTCTTATAAAGATATTATTGTTATCTGTGGTCCTGGAAATAATGGCGGAGACGGATATGCACTTGCAAGACAATTGTATTCAAAAGGGAAAAATATCAGAGTGCTTTTTTTTGAAATACCCAAATCAAAAACAGATGGTTATAAAAATTATAGGATATGTAAAAAACTCGGCATTTCAATAAAAAAAATTGATAACAACTTACTCATGGAAGAACTCAGGAAAACGATCATAGTTGATGGAATATTCGGGACAGGTTTGTCAAGATCCATCAAAGGAATGTATAAAAAAGTCATTAAGTGGATGAATCTGAATAAAAAAGATGGAAATCTTATTTTTTCCATTGACATACCGTCCGGACTTTCGGGAGAGACAGGTGAGATATTGGGTGATTGTATCGATAGCGATGTTGTTTGTAGCTTCGGCGGTACCAAAAAAGGATTCTACCAGAATTACGGTGTTAATTTTCTTGATAAGATAATAGTTGATCCCATTTCAATACCTCCGGAGATAAGAACAACAAACACCATACTGTTTGAGAAACCAATTATTAAGAAAAGAAAACGAAACCTTAATAAATATGATTTCGGTAAGATCGGTATTCTCGGTGGAAGTGCAACATATCCGGGCGCTCCCGATATCGCTTCTTATGCGGCATTGAAATCAGGTAGTGGAATGGTATATAGGATCACACCCGACATTATTCAAAACCGGCCGCTTTCACCTGAGATAATTCCAATATATTTTCATTCTACCAGGGGTTATTTTTCTGAAAAACTCAGTAAAGCCAATTATGAATTTATAAAAAAATTGGATGTTCTGATCATTGGTCCCGGACTTGGAGCTTTTGATTGGAAAGATACGCTGATTGCCGATATACTTTCAAATTATAAGGGAAAACTGGTCATTGACGCCGATGGTATTGCTCCATTTTTTAGTTATTTAAAAAATAACAAATTGAAACAAGAATGTCTTATAACTCCACATCTTGGAGAATTTAAAAAAATTGCTACGAAACTTGATAGTGATATAATTAGGTCGCTAAGGGTATTTACTAAAAAATATTATATCCCGACCCTTTTAAAAAGCGGTTTGGCATACTTTTCATTTGGAGACGACAAGGTATTTATATCGGATAGAGGCAATCCCTTTATGGCAAAGGCAGGCACAGGAGACGGACTTAGCGGTATAATCGGCAGTTTTTGGGGGCAGGGCGACTATTCACTTTTTGATGCGGTGAATATTTCCACTTATTTAATGGGTAAAACAGCGGAAAATCTTTCTGAAGCCGGCCATAAATTAGATATGAGTGCGATTACCATTATTGATAATATTTATAGAACGGTAAATGATATCTATGAGAAATGAAAATGAATTCATTGAACTTTTGAAAGCAAAGTTTGAAAAGAAGGATAAAGATCTAATATATGGGATCGGTGATGATTGTGCGGTGTTTAAAAAAAATGATTCGGAATCATATTTAATTACGGTTGATGGGCTAAAAGAGGATATTCATTTTTTAAAAAAAGAAAAAATGGAAACCATAATAAGTAAACTCTTTATAAGAAATATTTCAGATATATATGCAATGGGCGGAATACCCAAATGGGCATTGATATATGCGTCGGTTCCAAGAAAATTAATTCAAAATACCACAGATGCAATTTTGGATATGGGAAACAAATTCAATATAAATATAATTGGCGGTGATACGACAATTGCAGAGAATATGACCTTTACTATGACACTTATCGGAACCCAGAAAAATGAATATATTTATTATCGAAGTGGTGCAGAGATAGGAAATAAGGTTTATCTCTCTTCTTATACCGGATTGGCATACTGGGGAAGAAAAATAATTGAAAATAATATATTAGGTTTTGATAACTTGAAAAATAGGTACTACTATTTTAATCTTCCCTCAAAACGATTTCTCAGTCATTTTCTTTTAAATAAAAGCATTACTGCTGCTATAGATATCTCGGATGGTATCTTAAAAGATGCCGAACGACTTGCATTGAGTTCCAATGTAAAAATTATACTGAACAATAAACAAATACCGATCCACAGAGAACTCATTCACTTAAAAAAAAGAGAGAAAATAAATCTATATGAAGGAATATTAGCCGGCGGTGATGATTATGAAATACTTTTTACAAGCCGGGAAAAACTAAATTTCGGGTTTGAAATAGGTAAAGTTGTGACCGGCAAAGGGCTTGTCATAGACAGTGTGGAATATGGGAAAGGATATGATCACTTTAAAAAATAGGTACATTTCATTAAGTTCGGAAGAGACAGAAGAGATCGGTAGGATAATTGCCAAAACAAACAATCGGACAATCGGTTTGATCGGTGAACTTGGCAGTGGAAAAACAGTTTTTGCAAAGGGTTTTTTTTCTGAATTAGGAATTTTAAAAAAAGATGTTACCTCACCATCATACATTATTGTGAACGAATACAGAAAA
>JAUXGM010000107.1 GCA_030622125.1 bacterium
CATCAAATCAGAATGCTAAACAAATTCTTTTATCTACAACTGAGGATTTAAGAGATTTTTATGAAAAAGTTGGCTTTCATGAATGTTCGAGAAATACTGTTGTAAGATTAAAAAACACAGGATGATATTATGAAGGTTGCATTAGCGGTTAATCAAATATGTGAAGATATAAATAGCAATTTGAAAACAATAAAAAAAATGATAGGAGAGGCAACTGATCATAATTGTGATCTGATATTATTTCCCGAAGCAGCAATCACCGGACTGATAAATAATGATAATCCCGAACATGATTTATCTCTTGGAGAGTTAATTTCAGGAGATATTACAAATCAACTATGTGAAATTGCAATTAAAAATTCTATAAATATAGTAATTGGAATGCTTGAACGGGAAGAAAAAAAGTTATACGATACGGCAATCTTTATAACCTCAGATGGGAAAATTTCACTTAAATACAGAAGAATTTCCTCAGGCTGGCATGGAGAGAAAGCTGATCCTAATATTTATTGTCAGGGTCATACTATACAGATTTTGGAAACTAAATTTGGAAAATTTGCAATTTTGATCTGCGGTGATCTTTTTGATGAGAAAATAATTAAAAAAGTAAAGATATTAAAACCGAATTATATTTTGTTTCTTATGGCTCGCAACTTTGAAGACAATTCTTATGATCAGGAAAGATGGGATAAAGAAGAAAAAAATGAATATGTGAAGCAAATGAAAAAAATAGGTGCTGCAACTTTTATGGTGAATTATTTTGATAATGGAAGTTTGAATGATTTTAGTTTCGGCGGTGCCATGGCAGTATCAAAAGCTGGAAACATTATTTCCGAACTTCCACTTGGAAGAGAAGGTATTCTTTTTGTTGAATTATGAATGGAAGTAAAAAATTTGAATAAAATTGAAAAAAGTTGTAAAATGTATTTTTAGAAGATGAGCAAATGAAAAAAAATAGACCCTATTATAAATCTTATGATAATATTGAAAAAAACAACAATCTTCTCGGAGCTTATGATATTTGTGAAATTGAATTGAGGAATAATAAGGTAATAAAAATACGTCTAAAATATTTGCCATGAAAAATGTCAACCCCCGACCTCTGTAACAATTGAGTTGTAGAAGAGGAAGCCGTTTTCTGTTAGTTTGAGATTGCCGTTTTCAATATTAAGATAGCCTTCTTTATAAAATTTATTCACTTTTTTCATATTTAAGAATTTTCTGATTTTTTTGATATTAACACCCCATTTTGTTCTCATTCCAAGCATCAGATTTTCAAATTTTTGCTCTTTTTCATTTAATTCCTCAATCTTTTCTATTGGTAATTCGTTTGCATTTAATTGCTGTTCATATCTTTTAAGAGAGGAAAAATTAAAGTATCTTTTATTTTCAATTGTACCAACTGCACCAGGACCGATGCCGATATAATCTTTGCAATTCCATACATCTATATTATAATTGCAATATTTTTTCTCTTTTGCAAAATTCGAAATTTCATAATGTTCATATTCATTATCTTGCAATATTTCGGATGCCTTTTTATAAAGCCTTGCAACCAGATTATCATCAGGTCTGTTCTTTATTATATTTTTCTGAGTAGAATTTAATGTCAAAATATAAAGAGAGATGTGTGGCGGTTTAGATCTTAAAAAGAGGTCCAGATCCTCTTTTAATACTCTTTCGGAGTCAAAAGGAATTCCAATAAGTCGGTCATACGAAAAATTGCCAAAATCGTTACTTATTTTTTCAATGGTATCAATAATATCATTTTTGTTATAATTTCTTCCAAGTAAATTCAATGATCTTTCCTGAAAGGTTTGTATTCCAAGAGATATTCGTGTAACTCCGGCATCTTTTAAGGCTTTGAAATCAATATGTTTCCCATCCTCAGGATTAATCTCAATAGATACTTCACTGATATTATTTCCGATAAGATCAAGTATATCCCTGTAAAAATCCGCATTGTAAATTGATGGAGTTCCACCGCCGAAATAGATATTTTTTATATTACTTAAATCCCATTTTTCTTTGTCCATTGAAATTTCTTTTAATATCAATGACTTTAAAGGGTAATTTTTATCAAATTTTACTGAAAAAAAATCACAATACGGACATCGTGAGCGGCAAAAAGGGATATGAACATAGATATTCCTTATTATAGGCTGAAGTTCCATTTAAAAATGTCTGAAAGCTTCATTTTTTTATATTCTCCGTAAACATTGGTAAGGAATATGGTAAGATCGGGATCAAATTCTGTCATTACCTGTCTACAAGCACCACAGGGTGGAATAAAACTTTCATTTTCAGTGTATAATAGAATTGCTTCGAAATTCTTTTTCCCCTCGGATACCGCTTTAAAAATAGCGACCCGTTCGGCGCACATTGTAAGACCATACGAACTGTTTTCAACATTAATACCGGTGTAAATAGTGCCGTCATTTGCCAAAAGTGCAGCACTTACTTTAAATTTTGAATATGGAGAATAACTGTTATGAATGTTTTCCTTTGCAGTCTTGTACAGTTTATCAAAGATTTCCTTTTCTTTTTTTTTATTCATATTATTTTATCTCTCAAACTCCTCATAAGAAATAGATTTTTTATTTTCCAATTTTCTTAATATATTCTCTATTTTTTTAATCTTTTTTTGTATTACATCGTTAGTAACCATATTTACCCTCCTCAATTCTTTTCCTTAAATTCTTATATGATATTGTTCTTAAAGGCTCCGTATCAAAATAAAGCATTTGAGATTTTGATTCAAACTTGATTCTTATGTGCTCATCTTTTGAAAAAAGTATCATCTTGGTTTTTAAAACTTGATGGATTAAAGTAAGAGGTGCTTCATTTAGTATAACTAAATCTATTTCATCTGTCTTCAAAGTTGTTGTAATTATATCAATTAATTCTAATTTTCGTTCGAATATATCTTTTTTTATCTTTTTTTCATTAATGTAAATTGCAATATCTATATCAGAAAGTGGTGTTACTTTACCCTTTCCATAAGAACCAAATATATATCCGAACAAAATATCCTCTTCTTTTTGTAAATTTGATTTAAGCAAAGGCAGTAAAGGCTCTAATTTATGTCGAATTTTCTTTAATCTTATCACTTTTAATTATATCAAATATTTTCCAAAATGTCAATTTGAGGGCAGTAGTGAATGGCTAATCTTTCCTGTTTCGGGATCATATATCCATTTACCATCAAGTGCATCCGGTATCTTCTTCTCATGGAAATATCCTTTTTGGGCAAGTGTATCAAGGCTCTCAGGGAACTTACAATACTCTGCATAGTACATTTGAATGGCAACCCTTATATTTCTCATCTTAGCAAGGAGTGTATTTTTTTTTGCCATATCAAGAACAGGTTGAAGATTGGGATAGATAACATAGGGCTTAATATTAGGATAGGCACTGTTATAAATGGTTCCTTTTTTATTGTCATATATCCAGCGTCCTTTTACGGGTTCAGGAATCTCATATAGAAATTCAGGAACAAGATCTTTAAGTTTTTTAGGAAAGATCACATTGAATCCTTTTCTGTGCTTAGCAGAATAGTAGTGAATAGCAACATAGAGGGCATCAAGGTTATTTTGTATCTTCTTTCGCACCTTTCCCGGTATCTTTTCATCGGCAAGGCTGCCATAAAAATCACTCTGTTTTATCTCAACAATTTCACCGCATATAATTGTAGATTTCTCGACATCAATAACACGAACGGTAATATCAAAGAATTCCCCAACCTCAGAAACACTACCGCAGATTATGAAATTAGCTGCAAGTATCTTTCCGATCTTATTTGCGGAATGGACATCAATGATCCCCGTCTTTGCCAGGTTTAATTCTTTCATGACCTCATCGATCCTTGTCCTTTCAACAATGGTAAAGGTTCTCAGTTGAACAAAATTTGTTATGAGTAGATCGGATACTATCCTTCCGAGATCCTCCTTTTTTACAAGTTCCGAGAGATTTTCAAGCTCAAAAATAGCGATATTTATCTTTTTATTATCGGGAAGTTCTTTTGTAATGGAGTTACTCAATTTGGCAGTGAGTTTTTCAACCTCTTCATTGAGAGCACTCCTCTTCTGGGCATACGGAAGAGGGATTAGGAAAATAAACATAAGAAAAATAAAAATACTCTTTTTCATTATTTAATTTTATCATAAAATAAAATTTAAGTCAATAAAAAATTGCTCCTTCGTTATTCTGAGAAATTTATCAGCTGATTATTCAAATTCCGATTTTTCGGGGAGAATCTATCCTTGAAGTTTACCCCGTTAATATGGGGTCATTATGAGGATTTTGAAAAAATCCGTAATAATCTCATTTTTTAATTGTCAATTATCCCTGTCTGCGTGCAACGCACAGGCAGGCATTATCAATTGTCCATTATATTCAACTGTTATAAAGTCATCCCCCGCCCCCATTTATAGCAGTTGCCTGTCATTCCTGCGAAAGCAGGAATCCATAAAATTGTCATACTATCATCCCCCGACCCCATTTTCGACCCCATTTTTTTATAAACTGTCAAACTATCAACCTGGCACTATTTTCTCTGAAACTATTTTTTACGCAGATTCACTTTCATCATTTCTGCAATTTTATCTTCCCCCTTTTTAATTATACATTCAGATGATTCATCTCCCGTAACTTCTTTCACCTTTAAAAGTCCAACTTTTTTTTCTATCACAATAAGTTTCTTTGTTTTGGGATGTATTTTTTCTGTCTCTTTAATCACATCAAATAGCATCTTTTTCTTTACACCTGCTTGCTTTCCAATATCGATCGTCACTATATTTCCTTCAATACTCAGTATATATCCTGACATTGGAAATGCATTCGTCATATCTTTTGCTACTTTCTTATATACTCTCTTTACCGTCTTTGCTAAAGTAGTCTCCGGATCAGCGGATGTATCAAGTGACAAGATTGATCCAAGCAGACCTCCGCCCGGCTTGGCATTGTACGTTTTAGAAAATAAGACTCCCGCTGTTTTTATATCAATTACTCTAATTTGAATGACTACCAATGCGTCTACAGACAAATAAGGTTCACCTTTATCATCAACTTTCTGCACTGCCCTATAATTTACATTCGGTACAGAACCTATAACTGCATATCTAACTCCACTAATCTTTCCTATTTTTACTGCATCTGAAACATCAATCAATCCGGTTAAACTTAATTGTTGCTCCTTCACAATTTTATCCAACTGACTACGTTCTATCACATCAAATATTCCCTGATTGACCAATAGGGAAATCATCTGATTCTCCGCTGTGAGAGTCATGTTGTAATCATTTCTAACACCGTTAAAAGGAAACACTGCAATCTTTTGTTTTTCTGAATACAAAACAGACAGAATCATTAACAAGCAAAAAAAGAAAACTTTCTTCATAAGAACCTCCTATAAGAAAACAGATTAACAAATCTGTTCTCTATGATTATATTTTTTAATATTATGTATTGGTGAAAACGGGAACAATGATTTACTATCTTAACTAATAAATGAGATTGTCTTGGGACACCACTCTGCAAGGAATGTCCCGCTGCTTTTTCGCCTACCTGTGCGTTGCACGCAGACAAGCAATGACTCTTTCCTTCCGTCATTATGAGGGGTTTACTCCGTAATAATCTCATTTGGGATTCCTACGCCCCGCACCAATAATGGTGCCGTGGTTTATCCAGCACTTTGAAATGGTGCTGGGCTCTGAATGACAGTAAGGAAATGAGATTCCTACGCAAACTTTGTTTGCTCTGAATGACAGAAAATAAGTGAATAGTAAATAGTCAATGGTTAATAGTAAAGGATTTAGAGAACTGGTGACTTGGTGACTGGTGCTCTGGTAACCCTTCCATTGAGATTGCCACAGTCGCTTCACTCCTTCGCAATGACAGAGGTAAATTAATTTTGTTGCAAAATTATTGTAATCTGTGTTTCTACCGAATATAACGAGATTTATATCGGGGGGGGGGCAGAAATAGACTTAATTTCTAAAGAACCATTATCATTAAGTTTACCCATTTTATTAAATTCCATATCTAACCTTGTTTTATTATATTACTTTTTTTCTTCAATGTCAAGTTTTTTTTATTTTTTTTGAAAATCTATTGAAAAGTAGAATTTTATCATTTAACTATATTGTATCATTCTCATCCATATCACGATTTCTCAATTGAGAAATCGTGCTTTATATTAAATAAACCTGAGAAAATGGGGTCTGGAAATGGGGTTGGGGGTTGACTTTATGACATTTTTGAGGCAAATACCTTATTCTTTGTACCCTTTCATTTCTTTTTATTTTGTATGTTATTTGCGTATTTGCGTAATTACGCAAATACGACATTACCATTTCATTGAGATTGCGACGGTCATTTTATTCCCTCGCAATGACGGTAAGTGAGGGCACGGCATGCCGTGCCCCTACGGTTTTTACCATTTACTATTCACTGGTTTTGTATTTTCTTTTTAATTGTCAAAATTGGTTCTTCTCCATTTTAAATGGATTATCGGGTCAAGCCCGATAATGACGATGAAGTGAATGAGATTGCCACACCCCGAAAGCATTTGGAGTTCGCAATGACAAAAAAAGATAAATTCTCCCCGAAAAATCGGGGTTTGAATAATCGGCTGATAAATCCCTCAGAATGACGGTTGCTTTGGTATTCTAAATGGGCACGGCATGCCGTTCCCCTACGGTTTTTTCTTTACTTATCAACTTATTGCCTTATTGTCTTATTCCCTTGTCTATACTGTTCTTGGGAGGTTTATCGTTATCTAAGGAAGAATCCGGGACACAGTCTTGGGACACACGATGCAAGCAACGTATGTCCCGCCTGTTTTCTGAGTTTAATATTGTTTTTCACTAACCTCCAGCCTTTCACCCCGCACCAGTTTCACGGTGCTGGGCATGCCTCTAACCTCTTGTTGTTGAGGTAATGTCCCTCTTTTTATGGGGTAATGGAGATTAATATTGTTTTTACTTATTCCCTTATTTCCTTATTTTCTTCTTCCCTTGTCTATACTGTTCTCGGGAGGTTTATCGTTATCTAAGGAAGAATCCGGGACACATCTCAACAAAAAAAAATCAGTTTGATGAGGTATGTCCCTCTTTTTATGGCTTTTCGGAGTTTAATATTATTTTTCGTATTTCCTTATTGTCTTATTTCCTTATTGCCTTATTTACTTCTTCTTGACCTGTGAAATATGAGATTATTACGGATTTTTTCAAA
>JAUXGM010000066.1 GCA_030622125.1 bacterium
AAAAGAGCATACAGTATTATTTATTATGGAACTGTAAGGAATAGAGAAAAATTTCCATCCCTGACGATAAGACCTTATATACAGGCGTTTGATTATAAGATCAAGGATTATTCAAATGATTATATCTATTTTCAAATAAAAGCAATAAGGGATGCCGGCATCGATCAATTTACATTGTGGGGAATGAATTTTAAAGACCTTGAATTGACAAAAGATTCGGTTCCCACGTCTGTCATTCTGAGGGAGCGATAGTGACACGAAGAATCTACAAAAAAAGAGGTTAGAGGTTAGTGAAAAACAATATTAAATTCCGTTCCAAACAAAAGAGGGACATTACCTCATCAAACGGATTTTTTTTGTTGAGATGTGTCCCGGATTCTTCCTTAGATAACGATAAACCACCCGAGAACAATATAGCCAAGGAAATAGAATGAGATGTGTCCCGGACTTTTCCTTAGATAACGATAGACCATCCGAGAACGATATTACCGGTTCGATAGGAAGAAATTCCTGGATACTTCGGCTAAAGCCTCAGTATGACGGGAAAAAGTGTAATTCAGAGCACTTTACTTTGTTCAGCACAGGCTTTGTGAAGAATCCATCTTTAGACCTTGGAATATGAGATTATTACGGGGTAAACCCCCTCATAATGACTTCGTCATTTTTGTAAGTGTTTTACTTGCACTTTTGGCGGGTATTTCTATATTTATTGGTCTTAAAATAATATCGAGTATTACGATTACTTTGATCATATATTATGGTTTTATATGTGTTTTCATACCCGTATTCGATCTTCTTGTTATTAAAAGATACAATATTAAAAAATCTCTGGATTTTTTAGGGTTGAAAAATTTTAAAAGGTCTCTCTTACCTGGAATGATCATCGGTATAGTTTTACTTTTCAGTATACTCGTATTCTTTTTTGTGTTCCATAAATTTATCATTGATGGTGGTAAAATAAACATATTACTCGGTAATTGGGGATTGGATAAAAAATACATGATCGAATTTTTGTTTTTTATGATAGTAATGAATTCAATTGTGGAAGAAATATGGTGGCGCGGATATATATTTCAAAGATTTTTAAATTCAATGTCAAAAATTTCTGCTGTTCTTATTACATCAGTTTTTTTTAGTATCCATCACTTTATTACCACTACAAATATATTCTCATTGACTTACGGATTCCTTTTCACATTCTTGATATTCCTTTCCGGAATATTTTGGGCTTTTATTCGGATCAAATTTAGATCACTTTATCCTAATATAATAAGTCATATGTTGTCCGATCTCGCCATAATGGTCGTGTATCTGAAATTTGTAAATTAAGGAATACGGGAATAAGGGAAATGCAGAGGATAGAGGCTCGAGGTTAGAGGTTAGTGAAGAGAAAACAAGAGAAAAAGGAAATAAAGAAAAAAATTTGATATTTGATAAAAAAAATGATATAATATAAAATAATGTAATAAAAAAAGGGGAGATGAGAAAAAGATCCGTATTTTACTTATTAGGTGTATTGGTTTTCTGTGCTTTTATATATAGCTTTAGAATAAAAGCAATAGTTGACATCAATATAAATTGGATATTTATTATTATTACATGCATGATGTATATTGTGGTGGGAGCATTGCAATTTCCGGTTGGTAAGGGTATAAATCTTTCTTTAATATCTTTTTTCATGGTAGTTGCTATCTTTTCATTTGGTAATTTTTATACATTTATTTTAATTATGCCGACAACATTTATCTATAAAAAACTACACTTTTTAATATACCAGAAAAGATCGGGAAAAAAGATGGAAAATTCTACTCTCGATAGTTTAAATACCACGATCATAAGAATTATTGATATTGGTTTTTATTGCCTTATGATCTATGTTCTTCATCTAAAATTTGATTTTAATTTTAGTGTAAATGAAATAATAAATATAAATTTATTGGCACTTTTTGTTTCTATTTTCAATATTTTCGCTTTTTTTCTTAAAGAAAATCAAATTCGGTTTAAAAATTTATATCGCGCCTGGCTTAGTTCATTAATAGCTTGGGTACTTCTTTCTAATATGGCTTATATAGTACTTCATTTTTATCAAAGGCGGATATATTTTCCGATCCTAACAGTATTTTTGATGATATTGATAACTAATTATTTTATCTTTGTTATTACTGAAAAAAATTATGCTCTTCATACTATGAAAAAAAATCAGACGATTTTGAGTAGTATTAAAGATATAAGTATAAAAACAAAAAACAGCAATGATTTTTTCAATACTATAAATCATTATTTGGTAGTTAGAAAAATAACCGATCTTTTTCTATTACTAAAGGAAGACGATACAGGTTTATCAATTGTTTATAACTCTACTGGAATAGACATTAAAAATAATATAAAACTCTTCAATGGGAAATTGGTAGGACTTAAGAATCTTTTGGTAAAATTAAAATATATAAAATCTCAAGTTATTAAATTGGATTTCAAAAATGAGCATTGTTTTTTCATTTATATAATGAGCGATGAAGTAAAACAGCAAAATATTGATTATCTTAATTTAACAAGAAATATATTGGCGGTATATGAAAATATATCATTAAAAGAAGAATTGCGAAAAAGTAATAATAAACTGCAAACAATAAATGATAAGTTCATAAAACAAAATACAATGGTTGAAAACTTTGTTGATCTTTTTGATAATAATGTAAAGAATACATTAACCACCATTTATGGGAAATTTAATTTTATTATAAAAGGAAATATGGGACAGGTTAATAAAGAAATAAGGGAATCTTTGGGAAATATTGCAAAAAAAATAGATGCATTACTTCTCACGATAGAGATACTTAAAAATTTTATTAAGGGTAATGAAGTTCAAATAAGGTTTACTCATTTCCCCATTGAAAAAATTATCACAGAGCTTTGTATTAATAAAAATATTGATTGTGAATATAAAAAAGGAACAAAATGGTTTACAGATCACGAAAAACTTCTTTTTGTTTTGCGCTACATAATTTCAAATATTCAAAAAGCCGGAGGGAAGATTTCAAAAATAACCTTTCAAAATAAAATTATTACGATTAAGAATAACTTATATAATAATTTGGAAGTTTGCTCTGACAACAAGAACATAGAATGTATAATTACAAATGCAATCCTCTCTGCCCCGGGAAAAAATTTTGAGATTGTGCTTAGCTATTGATAGGTAAGTAAACGGAGAGGGCGGGATTCGAACCCGCGTGCCTTTGCAGACAAGACGATTTCGAGTCGCCCCCGTTACAACCACTTCGGTACCTCTCCAAAATACGCCTAAGGAGATTTGAACTCCTGACCTTTGGAACCGCAATCCAACGCTCTATCCAGCTGAGCTATAGGCGCATAAAAATATATTTAAACAAATTTTTGCTTTTTTTTCAAATTTTATTTTACAAAAAACTAATCAAAGTATGCGGAAAGGACATACTGATAAACCATTCTATGCGTGCTGAAAAATGAACCGTTAAATCCAATTGTGTTCTGCATTATTTTTAACCATTCTTTCCTTTTTTCATAGTATGTTGGAATGATCTTTGTTTCCAGTTTTGAGTACAGGGTTTCTAATTCCTCTGTTTCTTCTATTTTTATATTCTTATATATCATTTCTCTTTCACCGATTGACCAACCCGTTACATCCTCAACATGTCCTTCAAGCCACCAACCATCAAGTATACTTAGATTTGGAACACCGTTTACACTCGCTTTCATTCCACTTGTGCCCGATGCCTCCTTTGGCGGTTGTGGATTATTAAGCCATATATCTACACCGGGAATGAGTAATTGAGCAGTTGGAATATCATAATTTTCAAGATAAATTACATTGATAGTTTCACTTAACTCCTTCATTGTTTTTCTTATCTTCCTAATAATTTTCTTCCCTTCCGTATCGTTTGGATGAGCTTTTCCAGCAAAAATAACCTGTATAGGTCCGACACTTTCTACGATCTTTTTGATTCGTTCAATATCGGTAAAAAACATATATGGTCTTTTGTAGGCAGTAATCCGTCTTGCAAAACCTATTGTAAATGAATCCGGATTGAAATTAACTCCGTACTCTTCCTTTATATGCTCAAACAATCTTTTTTTATTTTCACAATGAGCATTCCATATCTCGTCCGGTGGAATACTGAACACACTTCTCAATGTATAGGGATCGTTCCGCCATCCTTTCAAATATTTATCAAAAAGATCCTGAGTTGCCGGAGAAGTCCAAAAAGCAGAGTGAATACCATTTGTAATAGAACTTATATTATAACCGGGAAACATCTCTCGTGATACCTCCGAATGTTTCTTTGCAACGCCATTTACATACTTGCTGCTATTTAAAGCAAGAAGGGTCAAATTAAGATTATCATTTTCACAGATCGCATCAATTTCATTTTGTGTGAGATATCCTCTTAAAAATTTTTCCACAAGTTCTTTTTTGAATTTATCATGACCGGCAGGAACAGGAGTATGAGTGGTAAATACACATCTATTATGCACTCTTTTTTCAATTGCATCATTGAACATATCCCAATTTGATTGTCCTACAAGGTCTTTTCTTAGTTCAAGGGTTAAAAGGGCGGAGTGACCTTCGTTCATATGATATTTTTCAATATCATAGTAACCTAATTTCTTTAACATTCTATAGCCACCAATTCCAAGAATGATCTCCTGTAAAAACCTATAACATTTATCACCTCCGTAAAGACAATCCGTTATGTGTCTATCCTCTTCATCATTTTCAATAATATTAGTATCCAAAAGAAATATTGGAACTATATGTCCCGTAACACCTTTTAGGTCATATTTCCATGCCTTGATATAGATCACTTTTTCCGCAACTTTGACAGTTACCCTTTCTCTTAATTCGGTAAAATATTTATTCCTATCCCAAACATAAGGCTGTTCTATCTGATTATCATCATCATCAAATTTTTGAATAAAATAGCCTTTATTTGAAACAAGAGTTACACCGAGGATCGGTACTTCAAGATCTGCACAGGATCTAAGAGTATCTCCGGCAAGAACGCCCAAACCACCGCTATAGGTTGGGATTTCTCCATGAAATCCTATTTCCATACTAAAATATGCCACTCTTATCTCATCTTTATTGCTAATTCTAAATTTTTCTACTGCATTCTCCATATTACAACCTCATTTACTTCATTATATTAAAATATTCATATTTTTGCAAGAGAATAGTTTTTTTTGTTTTCGGAGTATTATCTTCTGAACCTTTGAAATGGATCCGGGACACAGTCTTGGGACACACGATGCAAGCAACGTATGTCCCGCTTGTTTTCTGAATTTGTATTTGTCTTTTTTTTCATTGTCCATTGTCCATTGTCCATTGTCAATTGTATTCGGTAATGTCCCTCTTTTATGGCTTTTCGGAGTTTTATATTATTTTACTTATTGCCTTATTCCCTTATTTCCTTATTGCCTTGTTTATACTGTTCTCGGGAGATATATCGTTATCTAAGGAAGAATCCGGGACACAGTCTTATTCTATTTTCTTGGTTATATCGTTTTCGGGAAGTATATTGTTATTTAGGGAAGAGTCCGGGACACATCTCAACTTTAAAAATCAGAAAGTTGAGGTATGTCCCTCTTTTGTGGGGGTGCGGAATTTAATATTATTTTACTTATTGCCTTATTCCCTTGTTTTCTCTTCACTATCCTCCAACCTCTATCCTCTAACCTCTGTATTTTCCTATTTCTCAACCACCTGTTTTATCGTATCTATGATCGTACCGTCACGGTATTCAATAAAGCCACAAATCTTATCTGTAAATTCAAACATCTTGGGATTGTTTGTGATAATTTCAACCTTTTCTCTTAATTGGTGAATATCTTTTATGGGAAGACCTTTTCCTTTAAGATTTTCCATCAGATCCTTCCTTCTTGGATTTATTGCTATTCCTCTTTCCGTAACAAGTATATCCACGGTTTCTCCCGGTGTAATAACAGTATTTACTTTATTTACAACCGTTGGGATCCTTGAGCGAAATGATGGAGCAACTATTATGGTAAGTTTCGCAGTAGCCGCAGTATCGGAATGCCCGCCCGATGCTCCCTGTGCATAGCCGTGAGAATCAACTAATACATTTACATTAAAGTCGGTATCAATCTCATAAGCAGCAAGAACAACAACATCAAGGTTATTTATTATTGCTCCACTGTTAAATGGGTTTGCATAAAAATCAGCATTTATCTCAATATGATCATCATTTTCAAGAAGGGATGAAACCACACCCTTATCAAAGCTCTGGACATCAAACATCTTTTTAAAAAGTCCTCTTTTATAGATATCAACGATATAACTTGAAATACCACCGATAGCATAAGAACCGATAACTTTTTTTTCCTCCATTATATCTGCAAGATACTTTGCTGTGGCAAGCGATGCACCGCCGGCACCTGTTTGAAAAGACATTCCCTCTCTGAAATAGCCGGAATTATAGATAACATTGGCAGCATTCTCTGCAATAACAAGATCAACAGGGTTGTTTGTGAGTCGTGTGGAGTCGCTTCCAATCTTATCAGGATCACCCAATCTATCAATTTTAACAACATAATCTACTTGATATTGGGGGATTGAGATCGGTGTATTTGGATAATCAACAAGATTATCGGTTACGGCAATAACACAATTCGCATATTGAGCATCGACCATTGCATATCCAAGTGAACCGCAAGCGGAAGGACCTCTTACTCCGTTGAGATTACCCTCTTTATCGGATGAAGGGGCACTGATAAATGCAACATCAATCTTGACCTCACCTGTCTTTATTGCCCTTGCTCTTCCACCATGAGACCTGATTACAACCGGAATATCCATTTTGCCACGGCTGACAAATTTTCCTAATTCACCACGAAGTCCGGAAGTAAATATTTTTTTGACAACACCTTTTTCAACATATTCATATAGATTTTGATGTGCCCTTGTTAAAGAACTTGAAAAGATGGTAAGATCTTTAAAGCCCATTTTATCAAGTGTTTCCACGACCTTCATTAGTAAAAAATCACCACCTCTAAGATGATGATGAAATGAGATCGTATCACCGTTTTTCAAACCGGATCTTTCTATTGCCTTTTCAAGAGAACTTACGAGTTTATTTCTTTCTGGAAGATATGTTCTGATCTTAGTGGGCGTCAATCTTAAATCCTCTTTTTGTAGATTCTTTATTCTTTTAAAAGCTCCCTTATAGGGGATTAACTTACCTAAATTCTCAACATATTCGGGTATGTCTATGCCTAATTGATTTTTCATCATTATCTCCTATTTTCCTAATTTAGAAATAGTAATGATCTTTTCAGCTCTTTTAACAACGGGCGGATCGATCATTTTTCCTCTTAAAGCAATAACTCCTTTTCCTTCTTTTAATCCCTTATCATAAGTCTCAATAACCTCCTGTGCCCATAATATTTCTTTTTCGGTCGGCGTAAAAATTTTATGGATCGGTTCAATTTGCCTTGGGTTGATCACTGCTTTTCCCGTAAAACCCAATTTTTTTATTAGCCTTGTTTCTTCAATCAGTCCATTTTTATCGTTGATATCTGCAAATATTGTATCAACTGCATCAATTCTTGCCGCTTTTGCCGCCATAACGATCCTTGATCTTGCCCAGAGGATCTCTTCACCTGATTTTGTCTTTGCAATACCCATATCCGCCGTTAGATCCTGTCCACCAATAGTAATTGCATTAACCCTTACAGAAGATGTAGCGATTGAAAAAGCATTCTCAACACCGAGTGCGGTTTCTATCATAGGATGGATATTTATTGTTCCAATTGCAATTTCGTTCTCTTTTTCATATTTTCCTATCAATTTTGCAAGTTTATCTACATCTTCAGCTCTATTTGTTTTGGGCAGCCTTATTGCCTGTAACTTCTTTGCTGCTATGATTTCTTTTACATCATCCTCAAAATACGGTGTATTTAATGGATTTACTCTAACGGTAATTTCAATGTTCTCATAAGCACGATATTTTATCATATTTGAAACAAGATCCCTTGCAGAATCTTTTTCGGAATGTGGAACGGAATCTTCAAGATCAAATAAGACCGAATCTGCTCCGAAGATATCGGCAATTTGCAACATACCGGGGTTATTACCAGGAATATAAAGCATAGTTCTTCTAAGTCTAATTTCCATTTTTAGCTCCTCTCAATAACGCTGTCTTTAACCTTGCTTTAATAGTTAGGTTCATTGCCCCATTATCCTGGATCTTCACATAAACCCCGTTAATTTTTCTCATTTCTAATTCGTTTAAGATCAATGACCTTATTTCCTCGGTATGTTGGGAACTGACAGAAGATTCAACTTCGATCTTTATTTCATTAAACGGTTCAACATAAACCATCAAATCACTTGATTCGAGGCTACCAGCTTGTGACTTTTTATTGATTTCCATAGATATAAATTCCTCTGTTCCAAATTCTTACTTTGTTTTTATATTTTCAATAATTTTATCGGCAAATTCGGAGCACTTTACTTCTGTTGCTCCTTCCATTAATCTGGCAAAATCATAAGTTACGGTCTTATTTAAAATCGTTGCTTCAAATGCATTCTCAATAATTCTCCCAACCTCTTTCCATCCCAGATGTTTAAGCATTAAGACAGATGACATAAGAATTGAACCGGGATTTACCTTGTCCTGCCCTGCATGCTTAGGTGCGGTTCCGTGAGTGGCTTCAAACAATGATATACCTGTTAAATAATTGATGTTACCACCTGGTGCTATACCAATTCCGCCAACCTCAGCCGCCATTGCATCCGAAGCATAATCTCCGTTTAAATTCATTGTAGCAATAACATCGTATTCTGCCGGTCTTGTAAGAATTTGTTGTAAAAAGGCGTCAGCAATTACATCTTTGATAATTATTTCATGTCCATTCTTTGGATTAATTATCTTCTGCCATGGTCCGGCATCAATTGTAGTACCGCTAAATTCCTCTTTTGCAACTTCGTACCCCCACTTTCTAAATGCTCCTTCGGTAAATTTCATTATATTTCCTTTGTGGACAAGTGTAACTGATTTTCTGTTATTTTCAATGGCGTATTGAATTGCTGCCCTTACCAATCTTTTAGAACCGTCCTCAGAGATAGGTTTAATTCCAATACCGGAATCCTCTTTTATATCAATATCAAATTCGTCTTTTATGAATTTAATCATTTTCAATGCTTCATCGCTACCATCTTTCCACTCTATACCGGCATAAACATCCTCAGTGTTTTCCCTGAAAACTACCATATCAACAAGTTCCGGATGTTTAACAGGGGATGGAACACCCTTAAACCATCTTACCGGTCTTAGACATACATAGAGATCAAGTACTTGTCTTAATGTAACATTCAAACTTCTGAATCCACCACCAACCGGAGTAGTCAACGGTCCTTTTATTGAGACTTTATATTCTTTAATTGCCTCAATTGTTTCATTGGGAAGATATTCATTATAAATTTTATTTGCTTTTTCTCCCGCATATATTTCCATCCATTCTATTTTTTTTTCACCGTCATAAGCTTTTTCTACGGCGGCATCCACTATTTTTATCATAGCCGGTGTTATATCCGTTCCAATACCATCACCTTCTATAAAAGGTATAATGGGGTTGTTCGGCACATTTATTTTACCATTTTCAAAGATAATTTTTTTACCATTTTCGGGTATTTTATACTTGTATTCCATAATTATTCTCCTTTATTATGTTTTTTTACAAATTGAAGTTTTCCACCCTCTTTCAGTATTGCTACTTGATTTGTTGTGAGGGTATGGATAAGCTCATATTCCTTGCCTTTTGTCAGATTTTTCATCTTTATGGGCTGCTCATTAAGGTTAGCAACATCTATCTCAAGTCCGTCATCTTGATCAATGGTATCATAGTCGGCTTTATTTTTAAATTCAAGCGGAACTATACCGAAATTGATAAGATTTGCAAGATGAATTCTTGAAAAAGATTTTACAACAACCGCTTTAATGCCGAGGTATGACGGTGCAATTGCAGCGTGTTCTCTTGAAGAACCCTGACCATAGTTTTCTCCGCCAACAATAAATCCGCCTTTCTTTTCCATTGCTCTATCATAAAATTTTTCATCAAGCACCCTGAATACAAATTTTGATATTTCCGGAATATTTGATCTGAACGGAAGTATCTGAGCACCAGCAGGCATAATATGATCTGTTGTAATATCATCACCTACTTTTATTAATACTTCACCGACAAGTTTATCGGACAAAGCATCTTTTAATGGTAACGGTTTGATATTCGGTCCTTTTACAATTTTAACTTTTTGTGCCTCTTCAATCGGTAACGGTGGAATGATCATTGAATCATCTATAATGAATTTCTTCGGTAATTTGACCTTGAACGGCTTTATGCCCAATTTTCTCGGATCAGTTAGTTTTCCAGTAAGCATACATGCTGCGGCAACCTCGGGAGATGTCAGATAAACACTCGCAGATTTTGTTCCGCATCTGCCTAAAAAATTTCTATTGAATGTTCGGACAGATATCTCATCACTACCGGGTGCAAATCCCATTCCAATACAGGGACCGCAAGCAGATTCAAGTATTCTAACACCCGCTTTAACAAATGA
The DNA here is from genome assembly GCA_030622125.1 of bacterium. Taxonomy (GTDB): domain Bacteria; phylum AUK180; class AUK180; order AUK180; family AUK180; genus JAUXGM01. Next base: position 10,613 of record JAUXGM010000066.1, read on the forward strand.
TTTGATCCAGCCTTCTTCTGAAAGTTGCGCTAATATTTGTCTTGAACCGGGTAATAATCCCGCACTGATATGGACAGCAACCTTTTTGCCTTCAAGCATCTTTGCTACTGTTACAATGTCAGAATAAGAAGAGTTGGTACAGGAGCCTACAATAACTTGATCAACCGTTTGCCCTTCGACTTCGGAGATCGGGGCAATATTACCGGGTGAATGAGGTTTTGCGACCATCGGTTCTATCTTGGACAGATCAACATCAACTGTTTCATCATAAGAAGCTTCGGAATCGGCACCCAGGTTTATCCAATCTTTTTCTCTTCCCTGCTTTTTTAAATATTCAAGTGTGATCTTATCAGATGGGAAAATAGATGTAGTAAGTCCCATCTCCGTTCCCATATTGGTAATTGTTGCTCTTTGCGGAACATTAAGCGTTTTTAATCCTTCGCCGGTATATTCAAATACCTTGCCCCTGCCTCCTTTTACACCATATTTACTTAAAAGATAAAGTGCAACATCCTTTGCACCGACAAAGGGTTGTAACTTACCCGTAAGATGAATATTGACAATCTCCGGCATCTTAATGGAATAGGGTTGACCCGCCATTGCAAGAGTAACATCTAAACCACCGGCACCAATTGCGATCATTCCCATTCCTCCACCTGTCGGTGTATGGGAATCGGAACCGATCAATGTTTTTCCCGGCACATCAAATCGTTCCAAATTTACCTGATGGCATATTCCGTTTCCGGGTCTGGAATAGTAAATGCCATACTTTTTAGCAATACTTCTCAGATACTTGTGGTCATCTTGATTCTTGAAATCAGCTTGAAGCATATTGTGATCCGCATAACTTGTGGCTCTCTCCGCTTTCACTCTGTTCAAACCAAGAGTTTCAAATTCAAGATACGCCATTGTACCGGTTGCATCCTGTGTTAAAGTGTGATCAATTTTAATAGAGATCGGTTTTCCAACCTCCATTTCACCTTTAACAAGATGGGTTTTTAAAATCTTTCTTGTAAGATTATTACCCATAAAATCCTCCTATTAAAAAAAATAACGCATTATTTAATTACTTAAATAAATTCAATTATAACAAAAATATTTTGGATGTCAAGCAAAAAATAAAAAAAAAATAAAAAAATAAAAAATACCTCTTGATTTATATTTATTTTTTTGATACAATAAAAAATGAAAATAAACGATATTATTTACATTGTTCCCAAAGATACTAAATATCAGGCAATCTTTCATTCAGTTGTA
>JAUXGM010000120.1 GCA_030622125.1 bacterium
ATAGGGGAAGAAGAGGTTAAAAAATCTTATTTCAAAAAAAGCTAAAAAAAAATTGACTTTTGAAAAAAAAAGTGTTATACTGCAACATTAAAAACGGAAGAATTATGAAAAAGAAAAATTTAAATACAGTTAAAGGAATGCGGGATTTTTCATACAATGATATGATTATTCGCGAAAAAATGATTGATATAATCAAGAGAAATTTTAAAAGTTTCGGATTTTTACCCATTGAGACACCAACATTGGAAAGATATGAATTATTGATGGAAAAATATGGTGATGATGCCGATAAACTTATCTATAATTTTGAGGATAGAGCAGGAAGAAGGCTCGGTATGATATACGATCTTACCGTTCCGCTATCACGGTTCGTTGCACAGAATTATGCAAAGATCAAGTTCCCATTTAAAAGATACCAGATACAGAGGGTTTATAGATATGAAAATCCACAAAAGGGTAGGTTCAGGGAATTTTATCAATGTGATATTGATACTATCGGGAGTAATTCTCCTTTTGGTGAGGCGGAACTTTTAATTGTCGCCTCAAAAATATTAATTGAACTGGGTATCAAAAATTTTGGAATAGATATAAATTTCAGGACATTTTTAGATGAATATCTTACAAAAACAGGTATCAAAAATGATCGGGAAAAGGAATTATTTTTAAGAGCAGTAGATAAACTTGATAAAAGGGGCATCGATAATGTGATTGGATATCTAAAAGAAAATAATTTTTCAATGGATCCGCAAAAATTGATTGATGATCTAAAAAATTATGATAGTATACCGAAAAAATTTGATGAGATAAAAAAATACTATACACGGTTTTTTGGCGAGGATAATTTAAAATTTAATCCACTTATGGCACGGGGGCTTTCTTATTATACCGATACTATTTTTGAGATAGTTTTAACCGGCGAAGATATGGGTTCAATCGCCGGCGGCGGCAGGTATGATAATTTGGTTGAGGATCTATTGGGGGTTAAACTTCCTTCCTGTGGAATTTCACTTGGTTTTGAGCGAATTTTTGAGATATTAAAAAACAAAATAGAGAATAATTCATCATATTATGATTATATGATCATAAATTCAAATAATCCGAAAGAGGAAATGGCAGTATTCAAAAACTTGATAGAAAAGGGATATACGGTATTTTACTATCCCGATAATGTAAAATATCAAAATCAATTTAAATTTGCGGACGCTTACAATATAAAATTTGCCGTTATTATTGGTGCTGATGAGGTTAAAAATAATACCATTACTATCAAAAACCTGAAAACAAGAGAACAGAAAACAGAAAAAAGAGAGGTTTAATATGAAGGGAATAATTTTAGCAGGCGGTAAAGGCACTAGGTTGAGTCCGTTGACGACGGTTACAAATAAACATCTCTTACCGGTTGGAAAGGAGCCGATGATCTATAATCCAATCAGACAATTGATCTCTTGTGGCATTAAAGAGATACTTATTGTAACATCCACGGTTCATATGGGAGATATGGTGAATCTTCTCGGCAGCGGATACAATTTCGGTGTTGATTTTACCTATAAGGTCCAGGAGGAAGCAAAAGGGATTGCACACGCTCTTTTACTTTCGGAGAATTTTGCCGGTGGAGATAGTATCTGTGTAATTTTAGGTGATAATATTGCAACAAAATCTATAAGTTCCTATGTCCGGGAATTTGAAAATCAAAAAGAAGGTGCAAAAGCATTACTTAGAAAGGTTTCTGATCCTGAAAGGTATGGAGTTGCCGCTCTTGATGAACATAAGATTATTGAGATACAAGAAAAGCCATCGAAACCAAAGAGTAATTATGCAGTTATCGGATACTATATGTATGATGAACAGGTTTTTAATATTATAAGGGCTCAAGATTATTCTGCAAGGGGAGAGCTTGAGATAACCGATGTAAATAATGCCTATATAAAAAAAGGACAGCTAACCTACGGGATTCTTAAGGGTGAATGGACAGATGCCGGAACACTTGAGTCATTTTGGTATGCCAATGAAATTATGAGAGAAGTAGATAACAGGATAGGGGATTGAATAAAATGAATATTTTGGTAACCGGTGGTGCCGGTTTTATTGGTTCTAATTTTATTAAAATGCTTATAAATAAATACCCCGAATATTATGTGATGAATGTTGATAAACTTACATATGCAGGTAATCTTGAGAATTTAAAAGATATTGAGAATTCAAAAAACTACAAATTCTATAAAGAGAATATTTGCAATATTTCCGCATTGGATAAAATCTTCAATGAAAATTCTATTGATTATATTGTTAATTTTGCAGCTGAAAGTCATGTAGACAGGTCTATATTAACACCCGAAATATTTGTGGATACCAATATTAAAGGAACGATGAACCTTCTTGAAATGACAAAGCAATATGACATAAAAAAATATCTTCAGGTATCGACTGATGAGGTTTATGGTTCTCTTGGAAAGACAGATGAATTTACCGAAACAACACCTATTGCACCGAATAGTCCGTATTCAGCATCAAAGGCAGGTGCTGATCTTTTATGCAGAGCATACTATAAAACTTATGATCTGCCGATTATGATCTCACGATGTTCAAATAATTATGGTCCCTACCAATTTCCCGAAAAACTTATTCCTTTAATGATCTATAATGCTATGAATAACAAAGGACTCCCCGTTTACGGTGACGGGAAGAATGTCAGGGATTGGATATACGTTGGGGATCATTGTGAGTCCCTTTTGACCATTTTAGAAAAGGGTAAGGTTGGAGAGATATACAATATCGGTGGGAACAGTGAAAGGATGAATATTGAGATAGTAAAATTGATCCTTGATCATCTTAACAAGCCAAAGAGTTTGATAAAATTTGTCAAAGATAGACCAGGACATGATCGCAGATATGCAATGGATATTACTAAAATAAAAAATGAATTGAACTGGAAACCGAAATTCAATTTTAAAGATGGCATTAAAAAAACAATTAAATGGTATATTGATAATATTAATTGGACAAAGAGATGCATTACAGGAGAATATTTAAAGTATTATGAGGAAAATTATGGATCAAAGTAAAATAGAGTATTCAGTGGTTGTTCCCGTTTATAATAGTGAAAATACATTAAGGAAACTCTGCGAAAGAATTGATAAAGTATTTAAGGATATAACATCACATTATGAAATAATAATGGTAGATGACGGAAGTAAAGATAATTCCTGGGCTGTTATGCAAGAATTACATAACCGTGATAAAAGGATAAAAATTATCCAACTTATAAAAAATTTTGGACAGCACAATGCTATTATGTGTGGATTTCATTTTGTTCAGGGAGATTATGCCATTACATTGGATGATGACCTACAAAACCCACCTGAAGAGATACCAAAGTTAATTAAAGAGATTAAAAGTGGTAATTTTGATGTTGTTTATGGAGAATTTATACGAAAAAAACACAATTTATTTAGAAATATGGGGTCAAATTTCATTCAATTTATATACAGAAAAATATTTAGGTTGAAAAGAAAGTTTACTACATTCAGAATAATTAAAAATGAAATAATTCAAAATGCAATAAAATATGATAAGAATTATGTTTTTATAGACGGATTAGTAGCGTTAAATACCCAAAATATAGGATATGTAAATGTTGCTCATTTATTTAGAAAACAGGGTAAATCGGGTTATTCATTAGGGAAATTACTCAAATTATCATTTAATATAATAACAAATTTTTCTCTTTTCCCTCTCCAGATTGCATCATTACTTGGTTTTATATTTGCTCTTTTCGGATTTATTCTTGGAATATACTATTTAATCAGACGGTTGTTTTTTAATGTTCCCGTTCAAGGGTACACAAGTTTAATTTTGGCAGTTGTTATATTCTCCGGGGTACAGCTTATTACACTTGGAATAATAGGAGAATACATTGGAAGAATGCATCTAAATATTAATAAAATTCCTCAATTTATAATTAAAGATAAGGATATATAATGTCAGCGCATAATATCTTGTTTTGTTGTGCTACTGAGAAAGGTTTGTTTGTGATTCAAAAAGTATATGAGAAATTTCCTAATATAATAGGCTTAATTTCTTCTTTTCCTGATATAAAGTGTAAGGGAGATTTTAATAATAAAATAGAGGAGTTTGCTAAAAAAAAGGAAATACCTTTTATAGCCGCTAAAAAAATTAACAAAAATTTCAAAAAATATATATTCAAATACAAAATTAAAAATGTCTTTGCGATAGGATGGAAATATATTATACCTTTTGAAATAAATAAGTATTTAGATAATTCCATTATTATTTTTCATGATTCATTACTGCCTGAGTTAAGAGGGTTTAGCCCAACTCCAACTGCAATAATGATAGGTAAAAAAGAGACAGGGGTAACTGCATTTTTTGCTGCCAAATTATTTGATTCAGGAGATATCATTTTTCAAAAAAGAGTTTCAATAAACAAAAATAATTATGTTAATGATGTTATTTCCAAATTGAAAAAAGCTTATGCGGAATTGGTATTGAAAATTATAGAGCTTATAGATAGAGATCGTAAAATTCCTTCTATTAAACAAAAACAAAAAAAAATTACTTATTCAATCTGGCGAGATGAATTTGATCTACAAATAGATTGGAATAAATCCGCAAAAGAAATTTATGATTTTATAAGAGCTGTTTCTTACCCATATTTAGGCGCTTATACTTATTATGAGGGAAAAAAATTTATAATAAAAAAAAGTCAATTAGTACCGGACATTAAACTGGTCATAAGAGAATCAGGTAAATTTTGGTCAATTTTAAGTGGACAACCTGTCATTGTATGTGGAAAAGGAATGCTAAAGATAAGCGAATGGGAAGATACCGATGGAAAACAAAAACCTTTTAAAAAATTAAGAAGTAGATTTTACAAAAGGAGCATTGATGAAGAAATACAAAATACCATTTAACAAACCCTGTATTGTTGGAAAAGAACTGGAATACATAAAAAAGGCAATTGAAAAGGGCAAGTTATCCGGAAATGGTGAATTTACAAAAAAATGCGATTCTTTCATAGAAAAAAAGTTTGGAATAAAGAAAGCATTACTTACAACTTCAGGTACAGATGCGCTTGAGATGGCATGTATATTATTAGATTTAAAACAAGATGATGAGATAATTTTACCATCCTATACATTTGTTTCTTCAGTCAATGCTATTTTATTGCGAGGTGCAAGACCTGTTTTTGCGGATATTCGCCCCGATACTTTAAATATTGATGAAAATAAACTTGAAGAAAAAATAACAGATAAAACAAAGGCAATAATGCTCGTTGATTATGCTGGAATTGGTTGTGAGATGGATAAAATAAGAAAGATTGCTGAAAAATACAATCTCTATATTATTGAGGATGCTGCTCAGGGAGTAAATGCAAAATACAAAAATAGGTATCTTGGAAGTTTTGGAGATGTTTCTGCATATTCCTTTCACGAAACAAAAAATTACATAGCAGGTGAGGGAGGTGCTCTTTTAATAAACAATGAAAAATTTATTGAAAGAGCTGAGATCATCTGGGAAAAAGGAACAAATAGGCAACAATTCTTCAGAGGTGAAATAGATAAATACACCTGGGTTGATATCGGGTCATCATTTCTTCCCTCAGAATTAAATGCTGCTTACCTTTGGGCACAGTTTGAACATCTTGATGATATTCAAAATAAAAGAAAAGAGCTGTTTGAATATTATTACACGGAATTAAAACAATTGGAAGAAAAAAAGGTTTTAAGTTTACCGATCATATCGAATGAATGTTCCCCGAACTATCATATCTTTTACCTGATATTAAAAAATGAAAAGACAAGAAATTCACTTATGGATCACCTTAAATCAAAGGGGATTCTTGCCGTTTTTCATTATATACCGTTGCATTTATCTCCAATGGGTAAAAAAATTGGTTATAAAAATGGTGATTTTCCTATAACAGAAGATTTAAGTGAGCGTTTATTAAGATTACCAATGTATTATTCATTAACAGAAACTGAGCAGGATTATATTATTAAAAATATTATTGAGTTTTTTTATTAAATATTTTCATAAAGAGATTTGTCCAAAAAATTAAAAAAACAGCCTCTATAGCGTCCTTTGTTCCAATCTTTTTCCCTTCTTCATAAGTTCTGCCACTATATGAAATCGGTACTTCATATATTCTAAGGTTCATATGTGAAACAGTTGCAGTAAATTCCACTTCAAAACCGAATCGTTTACTTTTAAACTGATGCCTATTAATAACTTTTCTTATAAAAACTTTATAACCACACTCCATATCGCTAAGATTAAGATTTGTAAAGAAATTTGACATCATTGTTATTAGTCTATTTCCAACATAGTGTCTATAATATAACACCCTATGTGCTTTTGAAAGAAACCTTGAACCATAAACGACATCAGCTTGCTCCTTTAATATTGGTTGTAAAAGATCCGGATAATCTTCCGGAGAATATTCCAGGTCCGCATCCTGAATAAGAATGATATCTCCTGTTGCAATGTCAAATCCGTTTTGGAGTACGGCGCCTTTACCCTCATTTTTATCTTTTAATATATATTTAATAATTGAATTATTCTTTGCAAGCTCTTTTATTATTTCAGCTGAATTATCTGTAGAATGATCGTCAATAAAGATGATCTCTTTTTTTAGCCCCAATGTATTTGAATTTAAAATCTTTTCCAAAATAGTTTTAATAGTGTTTTCTTCATTATAGACAGGAATAATTATTGATATTTTTTTATAATTCATATTGTATTTTATCACAATAAATAAATTA
>JAUXGM010000191.1 GCA_030622125.1 bacterium
TTCAACCGCAGAGACACCTTTGATCTTTCCGATCTTATCTTTAAGTTCCTTTGAATTGTCAATTATTTCATCTACCGGCAAAAATTTTTCCCTTTTAAGAAAATTCTCCGTTGTAATTCGGATATTTCCGCTTTGATATTTAATTGCAGTATCAATAATATTTCCAATTGCTCCATTGATGTATCCTTGTGAAAAAATACCAACAACCGCTGCAAAAAATATTGCAAGACCCGTAAGGAAAGAGCGCCTCTTATTTCTAAAAACATTTCTATATGCAAATTTGAACAACATATATTGCTCCTATTGATTGGTCCGCAGACATTCCGCCGGCTCGAGCTTTCTCGCTTCTCTTGCAGGAACATAACTTGCCGTCATACTTGCTATGATACAAACGAAAAATGAGATAACCGTTTCTTTAATTGCCCATTTTGCTTTTACTATTCCCATAACGATATAACCGATATCCATATCCTTATCTCCCGTCCAGGCAGTTACATCTATTCCCTTTACAACAAAATACCATGTAAAAAGTGTTCCGAGTATTATGCCGGCGATAGCACCGCAAAAACCGATAATAAAACCCTCCATTACAAACATTCTTTCAATTTGGCTGTCCATCATTCCAAGTGCCTTTAATGTTCCTATCTCTTTTTTCTTTTCATAAACAGACATAAGCATTGTGTTTATTATTCCAACGAGAGCAATGATCACTATAAATAGAATAAATACACCGCTACCCTGTTGTTTGACTTTGGTGATCTCTAAAATAGTTTTAGCAAGTGTACGCCAGCTGAGAATATTCAAACCGCTGATCGTTGCCCTAATATCATTTCCATATTCTTCACATTTATTGTAATTATCGGTTTTTATGGCAATCTCCGTAACTCCATTAATACTCAATACCTTTTTTGCAAGTTCAATATCTAAAATGACGGTTGAACCGTTGATCACAGGGTCCGGTGTATTTACAAAACCGCTTACTTCAAGATCAATAGAATCAATTATTCCCGCACCTGTTCTAAAGGTAAGAAAAACGAAATCCCCTACAGTAAGTTCCATATCCTCTGCTAAGTTTTTTCCTATGACGATACCGGATTTGGTCAATTGTCCTTTCGTGATTGCTTTTGTTAAGTCAAATACAGTAGTATCACCGTCTCGTGATATTCCAATTGCAGCACAAGGGTAAGAATCAATTCCATTATCAAGTTCACCCCTGAATTCTATCCGTTCCGTCATTCCTTTTATATAGGCTTTATCTTCTAATTTTTTCTCGATGTTCTTATAATTAAGAATATAATTGTCCATTGAAAAAAGTTTCTTTTCATCATATTTCATTGTTCGTATCTTGAAATGTCCTGTTTCAAAGTTTATTAGGTTTTCAATAGAAAGGTCATCAAATCCCTTTAAGATACTACCCATTAAGATATACATTCCTACGGCAATTGAAAATATGAGAAAGGTCAGCATCGTTCTTTTTTTATATCTCAAAACATTTTTTAATGCAAAATTAAAAAGCATTCTAAACCCCTATGCTCTGTCGTTCCTCAATTCTTCCATCCCTCATTTTTATAATGCGTCTTGCATGTTTCATAATGAACGGATCATGGGTTGAAAAGAGAAATGTTACACTTTCTTTTTTATTGAGCTCCTTCATTATATCAAGAATGGTCTCACCAGTTTTTGTATCGAGATTTGCAGTAGGTTCATCGGCAATCACCAATTTAGGCTTTTTTACCAATGCTCTCGCAATTGAAACCCTTTGCTGCTGTCCGCCGGAGAGTTCTAAGGGCATTCTGTTTTCAAGCCCCTTTAATCCAACTTCCTCTATGATATCCAATACCTTCTTTTTTATTTTGTCCTTTGAGTGTTTGCCAAGCAGTTTTAAGGGGAGTTCAATATTCTCATAGACACTTAGAATGGGCATCAAGTTATAGGTTTGAAAGATAAAACCAAAGTATTCCCTTCTCAATATTGCAAGCTCCTTTGAGGTTTTTCCTGCTAAATTCGCCGAATCAAGAATGACCTCACCTGAATTTGAACTGTCAATGCACCCGATGATATTTAATAGTGTTGTTTTCCCTGACCCGGATGGTCCTACTATAGCAGTAAATTCATTGTTCTCAATTGAAAGATTGATATCGTAAAGTGCTTGAACATCTACCTTCCCCGCTTTGTAGATCTTGTTGATATTGTTTATTTCTAAAAGCATTTTTTTCCTCCTTAATATTAAAATTTCGCTTCAAGCCGCAAGTTAAAACCGTATTTTCCATACCTTGATATGGAAAAATCGTCTCCATCTTTTCCTGTAACAAAATAAGCCGATACGGCTAAATTCAAGCCGTTGTTTATTGTATATACCATCTGCGGGAGATAGATCCCGCTGCCGTCTATGAGATTCACAAAACCATCGAATCCTAAATTTAAAAACTCATCGTATATAAAAAGAATACTCCCGTATAGATAGTCCAATGCTTGAAAATAATAATCATCTGTTGACAAAAATGTATATTTACTCCTTGAATCAGCCCCGATACCATTGTAATAGTAAGTTAAATTTAGCATCAATTTTGTAAATATATAGTTCACACCAAGATCATATTCAA
>JAUXGM010000127.1 GCA_030622125.1 bacterium
ACAATACTAATCTCCGAAAAACCATAAAAGAGGGACATTACCTCATCAAACTGATTTTTTTTGTTGAGGTGTGTCCCGGACTCTTCATTAGATAACGATAAATTACCCGAGAACAATATAGTCAAAGGGAATAGAATGACTGTGTCCCGGACTCTGTCAAAAGATGGATTATCGGGTCAAGCCCGATAATGACAGTAAGGGCACGGCATGCCGTGCCCCTACGGCTTTGTATTATATTTTTTAAAAGATAGATTCTTCACCCACAAGGGGTTCAGAATGACCCCGTATTAAAAGGTTAAAAGGTTGAAAGGTTCAAAAGTTTAAGGTAAAACAATAAAAAGCGAAGAATGAAAACGGAATACGGGGTAAACTCCATATAAACTAAAAACTAAAAGTGAAAAATAAAAAGAAAAGATGGATTCCTGCCGGAGTTTATCCCGAACTTGATTCGGGGCAGGAATGACCCAGTATCAACGGGGTAAACTCCGAGGGAAGGGGTTCAGAATGACAGAAAAGAGTGATTAAAAAAATCTATTTCGCAAAAAACTAAAAAAATCCCTTGAATTTTTAAGCAAAAAAAGATAAAATACAAAATTGGCAATTTGGAGGCTGCTATGATTAAGGTAGAAAACCTAACAAAAAGGTTTGGAAAGTTAGTTGCAGTTGATAATATTTCATTTGAAATTGAAAGAGGAGAGATAGTTGGTTTTTTAGGTCCGAATGGCGCCGGCAAAACGACAACGCTGCGTATGCTTACCGGTTATTATGAGCCCAGCGGCGGCAGTATCAGGATAGATGATATTGATATTATTACCGATCCGATCTCAGCAAAGAAAAAAATCGGATATCTTCCGGAAAATGCACCACTTTATGGGGATATGACGGTAGAGGAATTTTTGACTCTCGCTGCCGACATAAGAGAACTAAAAAATAAAAGGGCAAGAATAAAAGAGATTATTAATATAACGGGATTGAATGAAGTTTACAACCGTTTTATATGGGAGTTGTCAAAGGGATATCATCAAAGGGTTGGAATTGCTCATGCACTTTTAAGCGATCCCGATTTCCTTATTTTGGATGAACCGACAGCAGGCTTGGATCCGAATCAAATAGTGGAAATCCGTTCTCTTATAAAAGAACTCGGCAAGAGTAAAACAATTCTTTTATCAACTCATATCCTTCAGGAAGCGGAAGCAATCGCAGATAAGGTGATCATAATAGATAAAGCAAAGATCATTGCAAAAGGCAATAAGGATGAACTCAAGGATCTTCTTCAATCTCAAAATAATATCCTGATTACTGCAAGAAAAAACAAGAAATTTATAAAGGATATAGAAAAAATTGACGGTGTTTTGGAATGCAAGATAGAATCATCGGATAAGAATTATGATCATTTGAAGATCTATTCAAAAAGAGATGTTGTAGAAGATATCTTTAAATCAGCGGTAAATACAGATACCGTTTTAAGGGAACTTTCTACCGAAGCGGTTTCACTTGAAGATGTCTTTATTAAACTAACAGGTAAGGAGGTTGGCAATGAATAAATATAAATACATATTGAAAAGAGAACTCGAAGGTTACTTTAATTCAATGATCGCCTATATCTTTATTACCATTTTTCTTATCCTGGAGAATTTCTTTTTCTTCAGAACCTTTTTTATAAACGGTTCATTGACAATGAGGTCTTTTTTTGAGATAACTCCGTGGATATTTTTGTTTTTTATTCCGAGCATTACAATGAGATTGTGGGCTGAAGAAAAAAAGACAGGTACTAACGAACTCCTTTTTACAATGCCCATTTCAGAATGGGATATTGTGATCGGGAAGTTTTTCGGTGCCCTGATATTTATAGCAATTGCAATCTTACTTACGATAAATATTCCAATAACACTTTTAATATTGGGAAATGCAGATATAGGACCGATTATCGGAGGTTATCTTGGACTTGTGTTTGTTGCCGCAGCATTTATTTCAGTTGGACTTTTTGCATCAACTACAACAGCAAATCAGATAATAGCATACATTGTCGGTGCAGTAATATGTTTCTTGTTTTTTATGCTCGGGCAGCAGTTCATAATCTTTAATCTCTCCGCTTCAATAGCAAAAATGTTTACATTTTTAAGTATTTCCACTCATTTTGCCTCAATATCAAGAGGGGTGTTGGATTTCATTGATATCGTTTACTATATTGGATTTACAAGTATTTTTTTGTGGTTGGGATATATTATGATCAAAAAGAGAGTATAGGAGTGAGATATGAAAGGTAAAAAGAATATATTTATTGAATTTGCGTTTGTTATTGTGATCGTTGTTCTTATCAATTTGATATTCGGACAATTGATGATTAGATTCGACTTAACAAAAAATAGCCGTTATACACTTTCGAAAAGTACAAAGACAATATTAAACGACCTGAATAATGATATCTATGTGGAATTTTATGTATCAAAAAATCTCCCCTCTTACATTATCAATCTGAAAAAGGAAATATGGGATGTGTTAAATGAATATAAAATCCATTCTAAAAACAGAATACATATAAAGGAAATTGATCCGTCAAAAAATCCAGACCTTGCAAGAAGGCTGTATATGTATGGAATTAAACCCGTTAGCATTAACGCATATCAGAAAGATAGAGCAGAGGTAATAAGCACCTATATTGGAATTGCCGCATTTTATAAGGACAAAGTAGAATCTATACCATTTATTCAGGATGCCGGTGATCTTGAATATAAATTTTCATCGTTGGTTATGAAGTTGACCGCAAAAAAGATCCCAATAATCGGATATCCTTCCGTAGGCAGTGAAATTAATATTGCGAAAGAGTCAACCCTTCTGTTGGACTCATTAGGGAAACAGTATAAGGTTATTCCTGTAAATTTGGAAAAAGAGGATTCATTAAAAAATATTGATCTCTTGATCGTGCCCAATTACAAGGTCAATCTTAGTGATAAGGCACTTTATAATTTGGACCAATTCATTATAAAAGGTGGTAAGACATCGTTTTTTGTAAGCGGTGTAAATATTGATTTTCAAAGGGAGAGTAAGGTAAATCATTCGAACATAATCGATTTTCTAAAAAGTAAATCTATAACCGTAAACAATGATCTTGTAAATGATTTTTCAAATAACATGATCGGATTTTCAGCAGGGCAGCGTCAGCTTATTGCACCGTATCCGCTTTTTATTAAGGTGCTGAATAAAAATATGAATCCGAAATTTTCGTTCTTAAAGAAAATCCCAAGTGTTGATATCGGTTGGGTCTCGTCATTGTTTTTTTCAACTTCGGCGGATTGTGGTTTTGATATTATTATGAAATCATCAGTGAAAGCATGGTTAAGTAAGAACTATTTTAACATAGATCCGACGACCATTAAACCGCCGAAAGATAAAACTTTTCTTGGTCAATTCATATTAGCAGGGATTGAATATGGGAAATTTTCTTCATATTTTAAAAAGGAGTCACTGCCCGATGATATTGATGCCAATGATTTTCAGGAAAAAAGTACCGTATCAAATAAGATATTTGCTATTGGAACTTCCCATATCCTAAGGGATGATATTCAACGGCGATTCCCAAATACAAAAATATTTATATTAAATTTTTTTGATAATCTTTTACTTGGTGATAAACTTTCAAATATAAGGACAAAATCAATTAGAGATCCATCTGTAAAACCCTTATCGGATGATATAAAAGCTCTAATTAAGATTTTAAATTATATTTTTATGCCCATAATCGTTATTTTGTTCGGGCTATTTAGATATTTAAAAAGAAAAAGACGAGGAAGAGCAAAAGTGGAGGCGAAAAATGAAACAGTATAAAAATTATATAATTGTAGCGGCATCTTTATTGATCATCTATCTTTTATTGGTAATACCGCCGATTTTTTCCAAAAAAGATCTACCGAAATTGATGTTTCCAACCCTAAATTCTGATATCATAACAAAGATAGTTATTGAACATCCGAATAAAGAAAAGGTTGACATAGTCAAAAAAGAGAGTGATTGGGAAATAGAGATCAATAAGAACTACTATGAGATAGATCCGGGAAAACAGGAAGGCGTTTTAAAATTAATTACGGATCTGACCTCCGATCGCAAGGTAACTAAGAATATGAAAGAACTTTCTACCTATTCCTTAACAGATACAACGGCACATAAGATCAATGTTTATGTAAAGGATGAATTATTTGCCACGATCCTTGTCGGAAAGTCCGCGAGGGATTTCCGAAGCACATTCTTTAAACTTGATCAGGAAAAAGTTGTAAGATTATCTTCCGAAACCTTGATATCAAAGATCAGAGGTAATTCAAAAAATTGGATGGATCATAAGATATTCGAGGTCAATTCTGCGGATGTAGAGGAAATTAAATTACCGCAGGTTCACCTTATAAAAAAGAAAGATACAAGATGGTACTATGCAGATAGCGATAAGATAAAGGTTGACGAGCAAAAGGTTACCGGTTATCTTAATATTTTTTCCGCTTTTCGAACAAATGATTTCGAACTTGAAAAAAACGAGAAAGAATGCGGACTTGAAAAAGGAGAACCGATTATTACCCTTAAAACGATAGATGGAATTTCGTACAATATCATTAGAGGAAATGAGGATAAAAAGAATACCTATATAAAGGCATTTATAAATGGTAAACCATTACCTTTAATTTACAAGTTCACTACGAACAGGGTAAAAGGACTTATAAAGAAACCGGAGCACTTTATACTTGAACAACTTGATTCCACAGATGTTGATGTAAGAATAAAAAAGAGGAAAAAGCCCAATAAATAAATGGATCTTTTTATTCCTTCTGCCGGTCTTGGGAAACGACTAAGACCAATTACTAATTATATTCCGAAGCCGCTCATAAAAATTAGGGGTGAAGAAAATCTTTTAAGGATCATTAAGAAATTCAAAAAGGTTGATACTATTATTGTAAATGTCTCATATCTCGGCGATAAGATCATAAATTTTTTAAGATTGCAGAAATTAAAGAATTTATCCATTTATAAAGAAACGGAACCTCTTGGAGTAATCGGTGGATTATACAATGCATTTTCAGTAATGAAGAGAAATGATATATTTGTCCATAACAGTGATATTTATTTTGATGGGGGTATTGATACAATTCTAAAAAGTGGTGGTGATCTCGTTTTAGGGCTTGTTAAAAATGGAACCCGAGATGTTCTTGTTAACGATAATGGAGAAATTATTAAGATAGCAAATTATTCTTTCAATAACGGTAAGGGATCAAAATGGTACGGTTATAGTGGAATAATGTTAATCAGAAGGAGAGTGCTTCGGTTTTTTAGTGATTTCCATAAAAGAGGAAAGTATTTAACCTTTATAAATGATTTTATAAAGATATTAAATGAGAAAAAAATGAACATAACAGGGGTGGTTCTGTCCGGTGTATGGTCTGATTTCGGCAGCATAGATAAATTAGATAATTTCAGAAATTTTGAAAAAACTATTGACAAATAAAAAATATTTGATATAATAAAAAATTGCTATCTAGTGGGCCGCTAGCTCAGTTGGTAGAGCAACGCCCTTTTAAGGCGTGGGTCGAAGGTTCGAATCCTTTGCGGCTCATAGTATAGTGTCCCCATCGTCTAGGGGTTAGGACACCGGGTTTTCAACCCGGCAGCAGGGGTTCAATTCCCCTTGGGGACACTTTTATTTATTATAAAAGGAAAAGGTATGAAAAAAGAAGAGTTCGATACGATTTATGAAGATGTTCTGGCAGCAGCATTAAAGTTAATGTATTTAATGAGACAGGATAAAAAATTTAACATTGATACATCTAAAAAAAACTACTACAAACTTGTTTTAGAAGAGTTAAAGACAGAAGGAGTGATTAAAACTCCTGATAAAGAAGCGATCAACGAATTATACAAAAGAAAAGAAAAAGAAGAAGATATTAATTTGGGGGATTAGCTCAGTTGGGAGAGCGCTTCCTTGGCGTGGAAGAGGTCAGGGGTTCGATTCCCCTATTCTCCATTTTACTTATTTTCTTCCTTCTCCTTTATCTTCAACAGATGCAATTTGAATATTGGGGGAGCCAATATGTCGGTAATTACTATGAGAGAAATTGATACGGCAACAAGGTCCGCATATCGAGGGAAACTATTTTTTATTATCAAAGCAATGGCAAGTGTAACACCCGATTGGTTTATAAAACCGCTCCAGCCGTATTTATAGATCCATGGTGTATCCTTTTGCAATTTTGAAGCAAATCGTAAAGCAAAATAGGTTATGACAGTTCTTAAAACAATAAGCATAATGCTGATAAAATAGGTTTTTTTGACCGCTTCAAGATCAAGGTTTGCCCCCCTTATTGAAAAGAAGAGAATATAGATAAATGTTGATATGATCTCAACATTGGTTAAAAATTCATCACCGAGATCAGAAAAATTCTCAATGATAAATCCGACCGATATTGCGACCAA
>JAUXGM010000138.1 GCA_030622125.1 bacterium
GACACACGATGCAAGCAATGTATGTCCCACCTGTTTTCTGAATTTAATATTTTTTTACTTATTCCCTTATTTCCTTATTTTCTTATTACCTTGTCTATACTGTTCTCGGGTGGTCTATCGTTATCTAATGAAGAATCCGGGACACACCTCAACTTTAAAAATCAGAAAGTTGAGGTAATGTCCCTCTTTTGTGGCTTTTCGGAGATTAATATTGTTTTTCACTAACCTCTAACCTCAAACTTCTAACCTCTGTATTTTTTATTCAAGAGACGATGATTTGATTTTTTTAATAATTTTGGTAAAATAAAATAGATGGAGTGAATTATGTATAAGATAAAGATCTATGATCATATCTCAAGTGCACATCAATTAAGAGAATATGAAGGGAAATGTGAGAATCTGCACGGACACAATTGGAAGATTGAAGTAGAATTCTCAGGTGAGAAACTTGATAATACCGGTATGCTTCTTGATTTTAAGGTAGCGAAAAAATATTTAGGGGAAGTAATTAATCAACTTGATCATAAATTTTTAAATGAATTAAGTCCATTTGATAAGATCAATCCTACTGCTGAGAACATAGCAAAATTTATCTATGATCTTATTTCAAAAAAGATCAAATCCAAAGATTATAAGGTCAGTTCGGTTACCGTGTGGGAGACAGAAAGAAATTGTGCCGTTTATGAAGATTGAAGAATTTAACGAAATATTACATGCCGGAATTGATGAATCGGGGAAAGGCGATGTCTTCGGCTCACTCATTATTGCCGGGGTAGTGGTATCTCCGGAACAATGTCCCCTTCTTATTGAAAAAAATATCCGAGATAGTAAGATAATATCGGCAGGGGTAATAAAAAAATTAGCATCATTTCTCGAAGATACCCTAATATATGATATTGTTGTTATCAGACCTCAAAAATACAATGAACTTTACTCAAAAATGAGAAATATAAATAAGATACTTGGATGGGGACACCAAACGGTAATAAAAAATCTTTACAAAAAGAAATCATTTAAATATGCGGTAAGTGATAAATTTTCTAAAAAAAATCGCATTAATATTTCAAAGATCAATGTAGAACTTTTTGAATTTGAAAAAGGAGAAAGAGATATTGCTGTTGCATCGGCAAGTATATTGGCAAGGGCAAAATTTTTGAAGGAGATGGATATGATGTCGGAAAAATATCATCTCAATTTTCCAAAGGGAGCAGGACCTCAAATAGCACCGGCACTAATAAATTTTGTAAATACCTACGGGAAAAAAAGATTAAATGAGGTCGCAAAGATAAACTTTAAAAATGTAAGGCAATATGAATAACAATGAGTTGATCGATCATTTTACTTCCTTTCTAACGATGGAAAAAGGACTTAGCCCAAATTCCGTCATCTCTTATCAAATGGATGTTCGGCTGTTTTTTGATTATGATAGGGCAAAAAATAAAGGGGTTGAAAAGATAAATAAGAATGATATTCTCCTCTATTTTCAAGACCTAAAAAAAGTCGGGCTTACATCTACAAGTATTGCAAGAAAATTTTCATCCCTGAAAGCATTTTTTAATTTCCTGATATATGATAATTATCTTCAAAAAAATCCGCTTGAACTTATGGAACCGCCAAAGATATGGAAGAGGCTGCCGAATATTCTAAATTTTCAAGAGATAAAACAATTGTTTTCCGTCTTTGATATTAATAAGGTCTGGGAATTACGGAATCTAACTGCTGTAAAAATACTCTACTCGTCGGGATTAAGGATATCGGAACTAATAAATCTTCAAATGAAGGGTATCCTATGGGATCTTGAGTTCTTGAGAATCCTCGGAAAGGGAAATAAAGAAAGATTAGTTCCAATAAATACTGATACACTCGATACTATTAAGGGCTTTATAATTCAAACAAAAGAGATACGGAATTGCGATAATGTTATTATAAATAGAAGGGGAAATGGAATATCAAGACAGTATATATGGCAGATGCTAAAAAAAGCCGCTTTAAGGGCGGGAATATCTAAAAAGATCTATCCTCATATTCTTAGACATTCCTTTGCCACTCATCTGATTGAAAATGGTGCGGATATTAGAAGTGTTCAAGAAATGCTTGGACATGCGGATATTTCAACTACACAAATATACACACATATATCCCGAGAATATATAAAAGAGGTCTATAAAAGATGTCATCCAAGAGCATAATATTTAATTTTACACGAAATGAACTTATTGAAATTCTTACAAAAAAAGGCTTTCCGCCATACCTTGGAGGACAGATATTCTCATGGGTATATACAAAACACGAATTAAATCCCGACAATTTTACCAATATATCAAAAGAAAACCGAAAAAAGATAGGAGAATTATTTGATTTTTCACCTTTGAAGGTAATAGATTCTCGGAAATCTGTTGAAGAAGAGACTGAAAAATTCTTATTGCGGGTAAAAAACGGTTATATTGAAACCGTTCTAATGAAGCAAAATGACTACTATACACAATGCGTTAGTAGTCAAGTAGGGTGCAAACTCGGGTGTAAATTTTGTGCAACAGGAGAAATCGGCTTTAAAGGTAATTTATCCGCTGATGAAATTGTTTCTCAGGTAGCAACAGTAAAAAAGGCTACTAATATTTTACCCAAAAATCTGGTTTATATGGGAATGGGAGAACCGCTTTTGAATTATGAAAATGTTTTAAAAAGCATTGAAATATTATCAGATAGAGAAGGATATGATTTTGGAATAAGGAGAATTACAATATCAACAATCGGTATATTGGATAACCTAAAAAAATTGGTAAACAGATACCCAAATATCGGCATTGCGATCTCATTAAATGCAATACCTGAAAAAAGAACAGCAATCATACCTGCGGAAAGAAAATATCCGATAATGGATATCATAAATTTTTATAGAGAAAATAAAAGGATTGCAAGACCTACATTAGAATATACCTTAATGGATGGCATTAATTCATCCAAAGAAGATGCAAAGAAATTACTTAAACTTTTAAAAAACATACGATGTAAGATCAATCTGATTCCCTATAATGAAAATCCCAAATTGCCTTATAAAACCGTATCGGAAGAAACATTGAACGATTTTATTAAGATATTATTCAAGGGAGATAATGCCGTTACGGTAAGACGAAGCAAGGGAAAGGATATACTTGGCGGTTGCGGACAGTTATCCGGAGAGATGTATGATTGAAAGATGTGTTTTCGGCTGGAATGTTGATGAGGACCAATTATTACTTGATTCGGTCAAAAGGTATAAGATCGGTGGAATAATCGTTTACAGAAAAAATATACGGAATAATTTTCAAGATTTTTTAAGCAGTATCAAGAAAAATTCAATAAATAAAGATATTATTATTGCTGTCGATCAAGAGGGCGGAGAGGTAAGAAGGTTCAGAGATGAGGATATCTTTGTAATGTCAGCACGGGATGCCTCGGAGCTTTTAAATCCGATCCAATATGAAATAAGTGTTGAGTATATGGCTCAAAAATTAAAAAAAATCGGGATAACACTTATACTTGCTCCCGTTGTTGATCTCGTATTTTTTGAAAATTCGATCCTCTATAATCGAAGTTACGGAACTATTCATGATACGATAAAGTTTTCCAACGGTTTTTTAAATGGGCTAAAAAAAGCAGGAATGGCGGGTACTTTAAAGCATTTTTTCGGCTATGGTTTACTTCCGAATGATCCTCATAAAGAAGATTTCATTATAAAAGATGAACCTAATATTCAATTGATATTGGAACCATTCACAGATGCTGTAAAAAATGGATTCAACGGCTTTATAATGTCCGCACATACGAAATTTCAGGGCGAGGTAATAACCTACTCTCATTCCTGGCTTTCTCAATTCTTAAAAAACAATCTCAATTTTAAGGGAAAGATAATTACAGACGATCTGATGATGGCGGCAGCAGGTAATTATTCGCTTAAAAAAAAGGTGGAAATGGCTCTTGATGCAGGAAATGATTACTGCATTATATCGGGAAATTTAAAGGATTCCCTTGCTGAGTTAAAATGAAAAAGCGAAAATTGTTTACAGAGATCCTAATTGTTTTTGGCAACCTCTGGCTTGCAGAGATCATAGCAGGTCTCTTTGGAATAACATTAATACGAGTTTTCTACGGGAATATTGATGAAGAACTGGTTAGAAAAGTAGCCTTCTTATTGGCGCCGCTTATTCTTCTTTTAGTAATTCACAGAAAAAATGACAGGACAATTTTTAGCATTAGAACAAAAGAGATTTTTTACGGTATTTTAATTGCGGTTGTTATTCTGTTAATATCGTATATCTTAATTTTTATGGTTCAGAATTTTAAAATTATTCATAACAACTTTTCGGTTGTAGAATTACTTTTTTACACGGCAATGTTACTCAATGCAGCGCTTATTGAAGAGGTAATTATCCGTTATATGATCCTTGGGATCTTTATAAAAAGAAATAAGATAAGAATAGGAATTGTCATCTCATCTCTTATCTGGGCTGCAATGCATCTTGGAAATCCATCCGTAAATATTTTACCTATCGTTAATATTTTCTTGATTGGGATACTTTTAGGAGGTATTTATGTGAAAACAAAAAATCTTTCGCTTCCCTTCTTTTACCATTTCTTCTGGAATTTTACCATTAGCATAATTTTCGGAACAAATGTAAGCGGTATTGATACACCTTCTATTTTTAAAATCTCATTCAAGGATTACGAAGCAATTAATCCCCTTTTAAGCGGTGGTGGTTTCGGCATAGAAGGCTCTCTCTTTATTACACTCACAATTATTTTGATAACATTTTTTTATCGTCAAAAGATCAATCTTTAAAATATTCATTTGGCATTCCAATCAATATTGTCGGAAAATTTGAATTTTTTATCTTTTACATCATAAATATAGATATCAACACTATTTTCTTTTATAACAAAGAATTTGTTACCCGAATATGCAAGCTGTGAATTTTCCATTGGTTTTGACAATGTATTTCCATTTGTTATTTTTTCAACAAACGAAACCGAAACTCCCCTATCCCGTAAATGAACGATCGTGTTATCATCCGCAAGTAAAAAAATATCCTTTCCCACCTTTGTAATTCTTGAACCTTGTGCGGGAACAACCTTTACAATAAGCGATGGCAATGTGATCATAAAACCAATTAAAAAAAACAGCAGTATCAACGACCAATTTAGCTGCCTTGATGGCTTAGTTTTTAGATCATTCTTTTTTACTTTATTATTTTTCTCTTCCATCTATGCCTCCATAAAAAGTTTATTTATTATATCTCCAAATATATCTTTAAATCTAAATTCCTTAGTTCCGAATTCGCCTTTTACGAATTTACCGTAAACATTAAGACAAGAGGCTGTCTTCAAAAAATTTGCAATATCACCGAGTAAAATATAACCATTTTCTTTTCTAAAATTCTTTTCCATTTTGCACCTTTGATTTTATTATACATTTTTTTATTAAAATTTCAAAATTAAGACATTTAGTTTTTTGCGAAATGAGAAATATAATAACCACAGCCCCTTGTAAAGAGGCTGGATAAACAGTTGAGAGTTGAGAGTTGATAAGTAAAACAATATTAAATTCAGTATCCCATTAAAAGAGGGACATACCTCATCAAACTGATTTTTTTTGTTGAGGTGTGTCCCGGATTCTTCCTTAGACAACGATAGACCACCCGAAAACAATATAGACAAAGGAAATAAGGAAAATACAGAGGTTAGAGGCAGTAAATGGTTGAGAGTTGACCACAGCACCTTTCCAA
>JAUXGM010000160.1 GCA_030622125.1 bacterium
AAAACAATTGACAATGGACAATTGATAATTGACAATGAAAAAAAAACAAATACAAACTCCGAAAACAAGCGGGACATTCGTTGCTTGCATCGTGTGTCCCAAGACTGTGTCCCGGACTCCACATTAGATAACGATAAACCTCCCGAGAACAATATAAACAAGGCAATAAGGGAATAAGAAAATAAGGTAATAAGTAAAAACAATATTAAATTCAGAAAACAGGCGGGACATACCTTTAATAGTTGTTAGCGACAAGTTATGAGTTATTAATTCCTTTTTTCATTTTGTTACTTTTTATCAATATTTTCAAGATGTTCATACACTATTTTTGCTTGAGAATATATCTTTTCTTCAGAAATATTTTTAAGTAATTCTTTTGAGTAAACTATACCCTCTAAAGTTTTCTTACCAAATAATTCATTATAATTTCTTATTGCCCTTTTTATCCATTTCTTGCAACGAAATTCCTACCAATATATCCAACAGTTTTTTCCTTTCCCTTTAAAGGAACAATAAATTCTATTTCAAAATACTTTCCTGATGCGTTTCGCCACTCTTCATTAACATATTTTGTCATTCCCTTTTCGCCATATTCCGGCTTAAATCCTAATTCCTTAATTTCATCTTCAAAATTTAGTTCATCAATTTTATTTTCTTCCTTTAATAGATCTACATCAAAGGTTACTAATGATGGCAAAGTTTTTTTCATTAAATGGTAAATATAAACCGCACTGCCGCCAATAATTACGAATTTATCTATAACATCATCTAATATATCGGTAATCTTATTCAGATAATTTTCAAAATATTTTTCAACCATTTAAGATTAATTTTTCCTTTATTAAATCTGCCTGTTCCTTTCCTCTATCTTTTAGATGATAGCAATCAAGGTAAAGTTGTATGAAATCAACAACATAATTTTTTATTGCAAATTCTATCCCTCTTTTTATACTTTCAGGATATTTTGCTCTCATAATTATTATATCGCTTTTCCCCTTTTTTGGAATTAAATATAGATCTTTTTCAATTTGTGAAATATCATTTTGAAAATCATATAGATGTAAAGTATTTGCATTACTAAACCTTAATTTATATAGATCTGTTCCAAAATGCCCGGTTAAAATATATTTTCCGTTATTTTTTGATATTTTTTTTATCACTTCACTAATATGATTTTTATTACTTGCAATATATTCATAATATTGAATATCATTATCTTCAATATAATACTTGCCGGTCCAAAGATCAAGATATTCCTCCATTTTCACGATCCTTAATTTCTTAAATTTTTTTCTTATTATAAATCCTTTCTCTCTCATAACATTGATCCAATTATTTGAAGTTCTTCGGGAAACCTTTGCAATTTTACTTAATTGAAAGGCATTCAATATTTCCTTTTCATGATTTTTACTGTTATGGTAAAAAAGGACTTTGAACATCCATAATTCAAGATCACTGAAATTAAAATTATTCTTTTCCTCTTTGAAAAAATATGGTTCATCTTTCCAATTTTCAAAATTTATTTCTTTTCTCTTGTTAAAACGATAAGCGAAACAATTTTTATTTTTAATTAATACCCAAGATATTTCAGGGGACAATCTTTCAAATTTATTATCAAGACTTTTAATTTCCCCTTTATTCGCATTATCAACGATAAAAATTGATAAGCCATTATTTTTTATTTTGCTTTTTCTTAATTCTGCTTCAAGATAAACTACAGAACGATAAAATATAGTAGAAATAATACTGTTTATATCTTTTGCATATTTGCATTCTGCAATATATTTTTTGCCATTATAATTTAAAGAAAAATCATCGTTATCTAAATTTTTACTAATTATTTTAAAACCAATTTTTCTTAATACAGATCCAATAATGTCATTTTTCCTATTTTTCATTTTGCTCTCTTTTATTTTATTATACAAAATTTTATTTATATTGTCAAGTATAATTTATAATAACTTGTATAAATCTGTATTCCGCCCATTCCCCCAATCTCTATTCCCTTAATCTCTGTTACTTTTTTACTCTTCACTTATTATTGTCATTGTTTAGCCGAGCCGAAGGTGAAGCCCAGAGCAAAGCGAAGGGTCTGGGCGTAGGAATCTCATTCCCTTCCTCGTCATTGCCCCGCATCAAGTCGGGGTAAACTGCATCGTGATAATCTCATTTTTTAATTATGTCATTCCGGCGAAAGCCGGAATCCGTCCCTGTCTGTCATTCTGAGGACCTTGCCGATTATTAAAATTCCGATTTATCGGAAAGAATCCAGGAATTTCTTCCTATCGAACCGGTAATATCGTTCTCGGGATGTATATCGTTATCTAAGGAAGAGTCCGGGACACATAAAAAAGGTTTAAAGGTTCAAGGGTTCAAGGTCAAAAATCAAGAAAAAATATTATACATGCTCTTGCATTCTAACTCTCAATTCTCAATTCATAACTCAAAACTTTTTTTATGCCACCGTCCCCGAAAATATTGCTTTTTTTCTAAAAAAGTTATATAATTTATTTATGGAGAGAATAATGAAAAAATCCCTTATTATTTTTATTTTAATTGAATTGTTTTTATTTTCTGTTAATCTGTTTGCTGATACGGCAAAAGCAAAACCGGCTGTGGCAGTAGTTGATCTTCAGGCAAAGGAAGGTGTTTCCGAAGATATTGCCTCAATGATTTCCGACTACCTCAGAACCCAACTTTTCAATACAAATAAATATATTCTGGTTACCAGAGAAAATATGGAAACAATATTAAAAGAACAGAATTTTCAACTGTCCGGGTGTACAAGTCAGGAATGTGTCGTCCAAATGGGACGAATGCTTGGTGTTTCAAAGGTTTTCACCGGAACATTGGGGTCTGTCGGAAGCATTTATTTAATTAACATTAAAATGTTGAATATTGAAACTGGTCAAATTGAAAAAGCAGAATCGGCAAAAGCAAATAGTAAAGAGGATTTGCTTGCAGCAGTAGAAAAGATCGTGGCAAAAATAGGAGGCAGGATATATACCCCGCAATATACAAGAACAGAACAAGCACCCGCTAATACCCAAGTTAAACCTAAAAACTTCATAGAAAAAAGAGAAGGAAAATATTATATGAACCGGGTACAGATGAGTTCAAAGGAGCTCGATAATATACTCCGCTTAAATCCTTTAACCAAGGAAATGATGATAAAACAGAGCAAAAGAACTAAGTTGGGCTATTTCGTTTTCTTACCCATTGCGATCGTTTCTCTGGGCTTTTTTATTCCGAATTTTGATAAAGCTATAGATGATCACTTACCGGGTGATGAATACTATGTACCCGATGATGAAAAAAGCAAAGCAAAAAGGGTAGCGATAGTTTCCGGCATTGTATACATGGTTTCTGGGGTGACGGCAGGGATGCTTATCGGAATGATGAAGCATGTTACTGTTGAAAAAGCTGTAAAAATTTACAATAAAAGCCTGAGTTTAAGAGAAAAGGATGGTGTTTTGATTTTTTCGTTTACGAGGAAATTTTAAGAATAAAAAAGTGTTATAATAAATCAAAATGAAAGTAAGAGTTTGCGTATGAAAAAAAATTTCTGGGTAAGATTAAAGGAAAGTGCCATAGTTCTTGACGGAGCGATGGGAACAATGATCAATTCTTTTGATATTCCAAAGGGCGAATGTCACGAGTATCTAAATCTTGTAAATAAGGAGCTGATTTCGCAGATACATCGAGAGTATCTGGAGGCAGGCGCCGAGATCATAACAACCAACACCTTTGGTGCAAACAGATACATATTGGATTATTTCGGATTGGGGAATCGTGTTGCCGAAATTAATAGATGCGGTGTTGAAATACTAAAAAGTCTTCCCGGTGATTTCTATATTGCCGCTTCAATCGGACCGCTCACACGCCCATATGAAGAAATAAAAAAGATCAATAAAAATACAATGAAGAAGGCCTTTAAAGAACAGATAGAAGCCCTTTTATCAAGCGGTGTTGATCTCTTAAAATTTGAAACATTTTCAAATCTTGAAGAGTTATTGACAGCAGTGAAAATAGCAAAAAAATTGGATAGCAAGATTCCAATTTCATGTTCAATGGTCTATCTTGAAAATGGGAAAACCATGTTTGGAATTTCACCGGTAGAAGCTGCCGGGGAACTTAAAAAAGCCGGAGTCCAAATCATCGGTTCCAATTGCGGTATCGGACCCCAGAGCATTTTCCAGATCATTGACCAGATCATTAGTTATGCCGATTATACAATTGTGTATCCAAATGCGGGCAGACCGGCTTTTTCCTACGGCAAGTTTCAATATCCGGCAACCCCCGACTATTTTGCTGCTTATACAAGTAAATTTTTAAAAAAAGGTGTCAATATTATCGGTGGCTGCTGCGGAACGACACCGGCTCACATAAAAAAAATAAAGGAAGTCATTGAAAAAGAAGGTCTCACAAAGGTAAGAGAATACAAAAAGACCACAAAAAAAATAAAAGTAACCCCTGAACGGATAACATTTCCGAACGAATTTAAAAAGAGAGTAAAATCAGAATTTGTTATGACAGTTGAAGTTGATCCACCGAAAACGGTTGGGAATGTTAAGATTGTTAATTATCTGAGAAAATTAAAAGCGAAAAATGTTGCCGGAGTTAACATTGCCGATAATCCGCTCGGAA
>JAUXGM010000151.1 GCA_030622125.1 bacterium
GCTTATAAAACCATTCAAAATAGAAGAATTGATAAATATTTTAGATAAAGTATCATAAAAACGAGTCAAAAGTCGAAAGTCAAAAGTTTAAGGTCAAATACAATTATGTCATTCTTCACCCGCAAGGGGTTCAGAATGACCCCGTATCAAATACGGGACGGCTTCAAGGGTCGTTCACGAACCGTCCCTACATTTTTTTCTTTCCCTCATTAACCGGCAATACTGTTCTCGGGAAATATATCGTTATCTAATGTAGAGTCCGGGACACACCTCAACTTTAAAAATCAGAAAGTTGAGGTAATGTCCCTCTTTTGTTAGTAACGGAGTTTAATATTATTTTTTACTAACCACTAACCTCTATATTTACTCATTCCCTTCTTTTAAGTCCGAGTTCTTCCATCTTCTGATAGATGGTCTTTCTGCTTAATTTTGATAATCGTGATGCTTTATTAATATTCCAGGCGCATTGGTCAAGTAAATTTGAAAAATAATTATAATCAAAGGTTTTAACAACCTTGTGTTTCAGAGCAATGTAATCATCTATCTTATCTGATCTTATGATCTCATTTTGCGTAACACCATTATAGAAATCAGGCGGTACATCATCAATTGTAATGTTATCGTCGGTATCTATGATCACCAATCTCTCTATAAAATGTTTTAACTCCCGAATATTTCCGGGCCAATTATATTTTTTAAATAATTTGATTATTTCATTATCTATCTTAACGGAATTTTTAATTTCAGTTAAAAAATTTTTTGATAGGATCTCGATATCATCCTTCCTTTCCCTGAGGGGTGGAATATATATTGGAAAGATATTTATTCTATAAAAAAGATCCTCTCTAAATTTACCCTGGGTTATTAGATTCTTCAGATTTTTATTCGTTGCACATATTAACCGGACATCTACCTTTGTTTCTCGGACATCTCCTACTTTCATAAATGTTGAATTTTCAAGAAACCTTAATAATTTTACCTGTGCAGATAATGAAAGTTCGCCAATTTCATCTAAAAAAACAGTTCCTCTATCAGCAGCGGAAAAAATACCGTCCTTATCCTGAAATGCACCGGTAAATGCCCCCTTTTTATAACCGAATAGTTCTGATTCAATAAGTTCTCGCGGTATTGCTCCACAATTAATTGATAAAAACTTCTTGTCTGATCTTTTGCTGTTTTGATAGATCATTTTTGCAAAAAGTTCTTTTCCGACCCCTGTTTCACCCTGAATTAAGATTGGAATATCACTACTTGCTCCCTTCATTGTGAGTTCAATGGCATTCTTTATAGCCGGACTTTCACCGGCAATTTTGCTTTTAATTGAAACCGAGTGTTTTTCTTCCTTTTTTTTCAATAAATTTTCAATACTATTTAAAAGTTGTGTTATCTCAAATGGTTTTGTAATAAAATCACTACCTCCCAATTTTAACGCCTCAACCGCACCGGGAATAGACCCGAATGCGGTAATAACAATAATGGGTATATAGCGATTCTTCTCTCTTATTTTTTCAATAAACTCTTTACCGCTCATTTCGGGCATTTTTAAATCGGTTACAATTAAATCGAATGAATTCTTTTCAATTTTTTTTAATCCGACAAAACCATTTTCGGCTACCTCTACATTATAATTTTTTTTGCTCAATATTTTTTGTAAGCTTTCTCTCATAAATTTTTCATCATCGACAACTAAAATATTAGGACTCATTTTTTTCCACCTTTATAAATTTATGTATAATCGCACTTAATTCATTTATCGTGTACGGTTTATTCATTTTTCCACAGAAACCGAAGTCTTCGTAGTTTGTTATTACTATATCATTTACAAATCCACTGGAAACTATAATTTTTGCTTTGGGATTGATATTCAATATCGTTTTTGCCGTTTCTTTTCCACCCATTCCATCCGAAATATTTAAATCCAAAATAACAAGATCAAAATTTACGGAATATAGTGCCATAGCTTCTGTTCCATTTTTTGCCAGAGTAACATTATATCCCAGATATTCTATTATTTTTTTAGCGGTATCTCTTATAAATTCTTCATCATCCATTAAAAGAATATTACCTGTTCCCTTAATAATTCCGGTTCCTTCTTCGGAGATATTTTTTTCTTGCCAAGATAGAGTAATCGGCAAATAAATTATAACGGTTGTTCCTATTTTTAACTCCGAAGCACATACAATAGCTCCGGCATGCTGTTTTATAATAGAAAAACTTGTCGCAAGTCCAATTCCCTGACAATTTTCCTTTGTGGTATAATAGGGATCAAAAATTTTGTTAATGTTTTCTACAGCTATACCTTCTCCAAAATCCTGAATTGAAAGTTTTGCATAATTTCCTGAAGCCAAATGAAAAATATTGTCCGCCATTAATTTGACTTCTTTAAGTGTTACTTTTATTTCTCCACCGGCAGGCATTGCCTGTACGGCATTGATCGAGATATTATTTATAGCCTGTCGTATCTGTGAAGGATCAATATCAATCAGTAATTCATCCTTGGGAAATTTTCCTATCGGTTTAATATTTGTGCGTGACAAAGCGGTTTTAACGATATCTTTCACGAATTTTTTAAATGCAACCGGTACCTTAATGGGTAGATTACTTTTAGAAAATGTTGAAAGTTGATTTGTCAAATCTCTTCCCTTAAAAGCAATATTTTCAATATTATTTAAGGTATTTAATATTTCATTATTGCCTTCAAATTTTGTTTTCAAAATAGAGACATTGTTTACAATGCCGGCTAAAAAATTATTAAAATCATGTGCAATACCTCTTGCCAACAATGTTAATGATTCGAATTTTCTGTTTATTAATTGTTCTTCCTGTAACTTTTTTCTTTCGGTAATATCTTCTATTATTAGAATTCCACCGATGATCTTATTGTCAATATTTATAAGAGGTAAACCTGAGGCTTCAACTTTTATATTTTTTTCATTAATTATCAGATTCTCAAACGGAAAGTTCATTGGTTCTCTATTTTTAAGAACTTTTTCGATCACCGGTTGATATGTTTTATAATTTATATTTAGAATTCTAAAAATATCTTTTAAGGAACAATCTATGTAATCCTCTTTTTTTATGTCCAACAATTTTTCCATTACTTCATTGATCATTTCAATTTTTTTATTCTCATCAAATATGATAATTCCTTCCTTTACGGACCTTAAAAGTGATGAAAGTTCTTTTTGTTTCTTTTCCAACGAAAATTCAGTAGTTTTCTGCTTTGTAATATCTTGGAATATAATAACAATTTCCTCAGCACCCGCACCGTTATTCATAACTGAAAAATAATTGTACCTTATATGTTTATTTTCTTCACTTTTTGTTATCAAATTACATTCACCCGTATGAGATCTTGTTTTAATATCCGTTATTTTTAGGATAGATTCTATTGATCTTCCTATTACTTCACTTTTTTTCCATCCTGTAAATTTTTCGGCAGTGTCATTTATATACGATATATTATGTTTTTTTTGATTAAAGATTATGACCCCATCACCAATACTTTTAAAGATCAAGGTGAAAAAATTTAATCTCTCTACAAATTCCCTTTCCGATCGTTTGCGGCTTTCATATTCTTTTGACAATATTACTCCAAATGTATAAATAATAATTGTAAGTAATATTTTTAAGTAGATTGTTTTGCGCATATTGTCTGCAATCATAAGATCTGTATAAGTGCCGTTATAAAAAGAATAATAAGCATAAATACTTGAAACTACCCATGCAAAAAGGCATACGACTATACCGATAAAAATAATTTTTTGCTTTCTATTCATAATATTCAATCCCTTTTGTTTTGCGAAATATAAAAAATAAATTAACATTTAAGAGTTGTATAAAATAAAAATTCATTATACTCCCAATTACAATAAGATTTATGATACTAATTTTTTTAAAAAAAGTCAAATAATAGATTGTTGTTCTTTCTTTTCTTTCCATTTTAAAACCTTATTACTATTAAACTGGTACCTAACCCGATTAAGCTGTTCTCCCTTTTAAAACCGTTGTTGTTCAAATTTGTTGCCAGTTCAAAAGCAAGGGAGAGTACAATACCTGCAAAGATCGAGTAATCTTGAGCTTCATCTTCAGAAAATCCAAGTTTGAGAAAAAATGGTTTTGAAAAATAAGTGGCAATTTGTGTAACAGCGAATGAAAGGGTAATACGATTAAAATTAAGATCATGTAAGGAAAAATTTCGGGGATCATTAGTAACGGCATCAGAAGCAGATATCGTAACCATCATAAGAAAAAATAAAATAAATATTATGAATACTCGTTTCATTTTTGCCTCCTGATAAAAAATAAATTGTAAACATCGAATATTAGAAAAGCTCCCCCAATACCTACAATGTTTGAATTGATATCCGTGGCTTGGTAAGAGTGATCAATATATTTTTCTTTCACATATCCGATAAAATAAGTAATTGCAGCACTTGCGGCAAAGCTAAAATAACGATTTTTGAATAATTTTATCTTAAATCTATCTCCAATGGTATTTATAAAATATGATGAAGCAATTGTTACGGTACAGGAAATCGCTATGTGATCATAAGGATTTAATTTTGAACTTATATTATTTTTAAGAGTGAATTCAAAACTCCAACCTGCCGATAGGATTGAAATAATTAGGACTGTGAGAATAATTTTTTTCATTTTTTCACCTTTACATATTTATAACAACATCCTTGCCAAATTATATTACCCAATATACATATAATAAAAAAAATAGTTAGCGGATTTAATAGTTAATATGTTACCATTAGTAAACATAAAGAATCCGGGGGACAGTCTTGGGACATACGATGCAAGCAACGTATGTCCCGCTTGTTTTCAGTGCATTTTTCTTTTGAATCTTTGAATCTATTTCCTTTGGCTATATTGTTTTCGGGAGGTATATCGTTATCTAATGAAGAATCCGGGACACAGTCATTCTATTTCCTTTGTTTATACTGTTTTCGGGTAGTTTATCGTTATCTAAGGAAGAGTCCGGGACACACCTCAACAAAAAAAATCAGTTTGA
>JAUXGM010000150.1 GCA_030622125.1 bacterium
TATAAAAAACTTCCAGCCAATGAAAGATACTTTCCAACAGCAATACTTGTTCATAATTTATTTTCATTTTCATTTTACTCTTCATCGGTTTTCCTTCTTTTTTTTGTATACTACTATATATATAAAAACAAAAATCATAAAGAAAATTATTCCTAATAAGGGAAATGCAAAAAGTTTGTTTTTGCCTATATCATAGAAAATTCCTCCAATGAGAGGTCCAAAAAAAGAACCAATATTGGAGATTGAATTTAAAAGTCCAATCTTTTTTCCTTTACTATTTTTAAAGATTAAAAATGTAATATTTCTTGTAAGTGGAACTACCGTTTTTACCCCGGTAAAAAGTATTAAAAGTAGTAAAAAAGTCATCAATTTATTAAGCGGGAAATAAAACATTCCCAATGTAATTGCCATTATAATAATCACGGTTAAGATTATTTTTTGCCAGTTTTTTTCTGTAACCCTGATATTTACTAAATAGAGAAATACGGAAGCAATAAAAATAAGTAGTCCATATACCAATGTAGTAACAATAGAGGAAAAATTATAAAACTCCTTGATGAAAACAATAATTATTGAATTAAGTATGCTTGAGACCATTCCATTTGCAAATACGATAAGTAGAAAAAAAGTAAAGATTGTAGAAAATGGCATTTTATTTTTCTTTTGTTCAACTTCAATTTGTTTATTATTTGTAAAATTCAATTTTCCGGATAACAAAAAAAGAAAAAATATAACTGATCCACTTACGATAAACAGATACCGCAAGCCGTCATCCTGGGAAGGTAAAGACAGACCTTTAAAAATGAGTAAAAGCAAAGGAGCACAAAGCAGTATACCGAGAACAGAACCAAAATTTCCTAAAATGTAGTATAGGGATATTGCTTTTCCTCGTCTTTTACCTGCATTCTTCATTGTTTCTAACTGCATTATTGGCCAGATACCACCTGAGATCATACCCTGGACAGAACGTAAAATAAGAAATGCCAAAAAATTATTCTTGAAAAAGAAAATGAAAAAAATCAATGACAAAAATAAAAATCCGAAAGAGATCCTTTTTGAAAAATTCTTATTTTTATCCCATCGTATCCCATTTATTGTAGAAAAAATTGCTCTAAATAACATATAAAAAGCTGCAATTAGACCAATCTGAAATCCTGTTGCACCATTATTTCTTAAAAGAAGCGGAATGACCGGTTTTACAATAGATGCACCGACCATAGTAAAGAATACGCAGTAAAGAATTCTTTTGACACTTTTCATAAGATAATTATATCATTATTGCTTTCTTTCCCTATTCCATCAGAATATTAAAATGGTTCAGTAATTTTTTCTTTTCAGTAGAAATCTTTTCGTCCACAATTGCCTTATCATAAGGCAGAATAACAAAACTATTGCCATTTTTCTTCCTGAATGTAATTGTAAAATCATAAGCGGAAAATGCCTTGTAGTTATCTGATCTGTAAAATTCAAGTGTAAGTATTGTTCCGATATCCGTATTATGATGACATTGAACAGAGGAAAAATTTCCAAGTGAATAAGCAACAAATTCCGGATCTTTATAGTTACTATTAAATGAAAAGGGTTGAATGGTATGGGAATGCATCCCTATTATAAAATTTGCACCATGTTCAAATAAAAATTTCGTGATCTCTTTTTGTTTTTCATTTGCTTCAAATTTATATTCTGTTCCAAGATGCAAGATAACAAAGATGAAATCCACATCCTTTTTTTTTAATTCTTCCAATTCCTTTTTCATGTTTTCTTTATTGATAAAACTTAAAGTATAATTATTCTTTTTATTTGGTTTTACGCCATTTACTCCATAGGTATAGGATAAGAAACCAAATCTGAATCCTTTTATCTCCTCAATGAGATAATGTTTTTCTTCCTTTGATAAATAGGTACCTATTGTTCTAAATCCCTTTTCTTTGCAAATTTTATTCGTTCTAAAAAGTCCTGTTATACCACTATCCATACTGTGATTATTTGCAAGATTAAGATGGGTAAGATTAGCATCTTTTAAGGCATCTAAAATGGGATCAGGAGATCTGAAATCGGGATATCCGCTGTAACCTCTTTTTTTTCCCGCAAGTGTTGTTTCAAGGTTGCCGAATACGATATCCCCCTTTAACTTATCCTTAATTTCATTATATAAAGGTTTAAAATCATATTCATTATTCTTTTTGAATGCCTTCAAGAATGTCTTATGTACCATTATATCGCCGGTAAAAATAATTTTTACTTTTTCCGATATATGAACCTCAGATATAATTTTCTCTTGAGGTTTCTTTTTTTCAATTACAATCTGTGTCTTTACACAACTTGAAAAAATATATAATATAATTAAAAAAAGAAGAAAACTATTTTTTTTCATAAAGCAAAAAACCTTCAATAAAAGGATCAATATTGCCGTCCATTACACCCTGAATATTTCCGGTTTCAACACCCGTTCTTAGATCCTTTACCATTGTATACGGCTGAAAAACATACGATCTGATTTGATGTCCCCATGATATATCTTTTTTTTCTACTGCCTTATTTGCTTTCTCTGCTTCTTGTATTTCTTTATAGTGTTCATATAACCGTGACATTAAAAGTTTCATTGCCTTCTCTTTATTTTTTAATTGTGATCGTTCCACCTGACATGTAGCAAAGATACCTGTTGGCAAATGTGTAATTCTCACAGCTGAGTCCGTTGTATTGACACTTTGCCCTCCGGGACCGGATGAATGAAATGTATCTATTCTAATATCCTTTTCATTTATATCTAATTTAATATCATTATCAACCTCAGGTATAACATAAACAGAGGCAAATGATGTATGTCTCCTTGCATTTGAATCAAAAGG
Organism: bacterium; assembly: GCA_030622125.1. Classification (GTDB taxonomy): domain Bacteria; phylum AUK180; class AUK180; order AUK180; family AUK180; genus JAUXGM01. The sequence continues at coordinate 2,850 of JAUXGM010000150.1, forward strand.
CGATATCCTTACCAACCGATGTATCCCAATCTCACCTTTTAGATACCCATAGGCATAATTAGTAGATATCTGTATCGTTGCAACCTTTATACCTGCTTCATCTCCCGACATAAATTCAAGTGTATCAATTTTTGCACCATGCTTCTCTGCCCAACGTGTATACATTCTGAGAAGCATGAGAGCCCAATCCTGTGCTTCTGTTCCGCCTGCTCCCGGTTTTATTGTCATAATAGCGTTTTTATTATCATTTTCCTCTGTAAAGGTAGTTTTTATCTTAAATATTTGAAATTCCTTTTCCAATTCCGTGAACTCTTTTTCAAGATCCTTAAAGGTTGCTTCATCAAATTCCTCGATTAAAAGTTCAATGATATCTTGTTCCGAAGTAATATTAAGATATAAAGAGTCAAAATCCTCTTTTAATTTCTTTTTGATGTTAATCTTTTTTAGTATGTTCTGTGCTTTTTGCGGATCATTCCAAAAATCCTTTTTTTGAGATTCTTTATTAAATATCTTTATCTCATTTTCTATTTCATCATATTTAATATTATTCCGGATGGAATTCAATTGTTCATAGATAATAAGACAGTTTTTTCTTAATTCCTGTAATTCCATTATAAAAACCAGGTTGCAATTCGAAAATAGATAACAAGTCCGATCACATCAATTGCAGTAGTAACGAGAGGTCCCGACATAACAGCCGGATCCCACCCCATTTTTTTAACTACTAAAGGTGATATTGCCGCAAGTATGCTGCCGAACCAAACAACAAAAACAAGAGTGAGAGACACAACTGCAATTATTCTCACAATATCTGTCCCCGGTGTTTTGATAAGCAGAACTCGAACAATAACAACAATACTCAGGATAATACTGATCAAGACAGCAGAAACGGTTTCTTTCAAAATGATCTTAAAAATATCACGGGAATTTATCTCACCGATTGCTATTCCACGAATAATCAATGTTGCCGTTTGCGATCCGGCTGTTCCACCTGCATTTAAAAGCATCGGGATAAAAAATGATAGAATAATAAATTGTCTTAAAAAATCATCATAATGCTGTAAAACAAACCCCGACAATGTTTCAATTAAGAGGAATATCAAAAGCCATATAACTCTTTTTTTTACCAAATGCCATAGGGAAGCATCCATATATGTTTCATCGGTATGAGTAATACCAGCCATTACTTCAAAATCCTCTTCTTTTTCCTCTTCAATAATATCCGTCAGATCATCAAAGGTAACGATACCAAGCATCTTTTTTTCCTTATCAACTACCGGAATTGCTATCAGATCATATTTTTCAAATATATCGATAACCTCTTCTTGATCCATATATGGATTTGCCGTAACGATATTAGTTTCGGTAATATTTTCAATTTTATCATCATCATTTGCAATAACAAGATCTTTCAAAGAGATAACGCCATAGAGAGTTCTCTTGCTATCGAGAACATAGATATAGAAAACCGTTTCAAGATCCCTACCTTTTTCTCTAACGGTTTCAAGTGCTTCTTTCACCGTAGCATCTTTTCTTATGGCAAGAAACTTCGTATTTATTGATCTTCCGATTGAATCTTCCGGATAACCGAGTATCCTATAGGTTAATTTTCTTTGAGTCGATGAAAGCATTGAATATAACTTGTTGACAACTCCCGCCGGCGCTTCTTCAAAGAGTTCGATTCTTTCATCTATATCCATCTTTTCAATGATCTCGGAAAAACGTTCTTCCGAAAGAAAATTCAGAAGTTCAAGTTGCTTGTCGGGATCAAGATTTTCAAAAACCTCTGTTGCAATATCCTTTTTTATAAGGCGAAAAGCCATTGCAAGATATTCATTATCCAATTCTTCAAGTATCTCTGCAATGTCTTCTTCCGGTAGATTGGAAAATATCTCTCGAACATCCTTTAATTTTTTATTTTCGAGTAAATTAAGGATATTTTCAGTCTCAGTCTCTTGATTTTTCATAATAACATTATACAAAAAAACTGCCTTTTAAGCAAATTGGAAAAGAAGAAAATAAGGAAAAACAGAGGTTGGAGGTAGTAAATAGTTGAGAATTGAGAGTTGAGAATTGAGAGTTGAAAGTTTTTGATAGAATTTGTTCAATAATTCGAACTCCTTTTTTATTTGATTTTCATCAATCGTATTGGTACTCATTCCCATTAAGCCAATAATGTTAACA
>JAUXGM010000185.1 GCA_030622125.1 bacterium
CTTTTATGGCTTTTTGGATTTTTATATTTTTTTTCTTTACTATTTACTATTGACGATTTACTATTCACTGAATTTAATATTGTTTTACTTATTCTCTTATTACCCATTCTTCATTGTTCATTGTTCATTATTCATTCTTCATTTGTATTCCAACTCTCAATTCTCAATTCTCAACTCTCAACCATTTACTGCCTCCAACCTCTGTTTTTCCTTCTTTCCTTATTCCCTTTCTTTCATTGCTTTTTTTATTCTATCAAGTGCTTTTTGAAGGTTTTCCTTTGAATTGGCATAGGAAATTCGTAGATATCCTTCACCGTATTTCCCAAATCCTGTTCCCGGAAGTAAAGCAACACCGGCTTTATCCAAAAGATAATTTGCAAGAGCAACCGACCGCATTTTGGTTTTTTCAATATTCGGAAATGCGTAAAAAGCACCACTTGGCTTACTTGCCTTGAATCCCGGTATTTTATTTAGTCCCTTAATAATAAAGTCTCGTCTATCTCTAAATTTACTTAACATTATATCTGTTGAAGAAGTATCTCCATCTAATGCCTGGATCGCAGCCTGCTGTGAAATTGTTGAGGCGCAGGATGTTATATTACCATTTAACCTGCTCATCATATTTGCTATATTTTTGTTCATTATTCCCCATCCGAGCCGCCAGCCCGTCATTGCATAAGTTTTTGATAGTCCGTCAAGAATAATAGTCCTTTCTTTCATTCCCGGAATTGATGCTATTGATTGAAATTCACCTTCGTAAATAATTCTTGAATATATTTCATCGGAAAGCACGATAAGGTCGTTTTTTATGGCAACCTCTGCTATCATTTCAAGTTCTTTCCGAGATAAAATTGTTCCGGTAGGATTCGATGGTGTATTTAATACGATCATCTTTGTTCTTGATGTGATCAGATTTTTAAAAACTTTTGGATCAATCTTAAATTTATTTTTTCCAAGAAGAGGTATTGCAATTGTCTTAGCACCACAGAATCTGATAATTGATTCGTAAACAGGGTAACCTGGATTAGGATAGAGTATTTCATCCCCTTTTTGAGCAAATAATGTAATTCCATAATACATGATCGGCTTTGCCCCGGAGGTAATAATAACCTCTTCGGGTGAAATATCTATTCCCCTTGTTTTAGATGTATACTCGGCAACTTTTCCCCGCAGTTCAGAAAATCCGGCTGCGGCACTATAATGAGTATAATTATCTTCGATTGCTTTAATTCCGGCTTTTTTGATATTTTCCGGAGTATTAAAGTCGGGTTCACCTATTTCAAGATGAATGATATCCTTTCCCTGCTTTTCAAGTTCTTTTGCTTTTGCAAGAACCTCAAATGATGCTACAATACCGAGCTTTTCCATTCTTCTGGCGAATCTCATATTGCCTCCTAAAAAAATATGATAATATTTTATTCAAAAATAATCAAGGGGGAAAATATAATTTTTTGCAAAATAAAATTCTTTTAACCACGGATTTGACGGATTATACGGATTTTAAAGTCTCTAAATTTTCAGTTTAAGTGATTTTACTAAATCACTTTTCATTAAATCTTTTTTTTAAAGTAGAAAATTAATTTTCTCCTAATTAAAAAGATTTCGAATAATGAAATTTCATTTCATAACTGAAAATTTAAAATTAAAACACTGTTTTTCATATTAAATATTTTTCCGGTTTCAATAAATTTTTTATTCCTCAATCAGAATGATTGAAGTTAAAGATGTTACTAAATTCTGGAATTTTTGTGGACAGTCTGCGTCATTTCAATTGTAAATTCCGAAAACGACAGGGACATACTTTAATTTTCAGTATTTTAAAGTTGAAATGTGTCCCGTCTCTTGAATTAAAAGGTAGAAGATGAGAATTTCAATCTTCTACACTAAACAGAGTCCGGGACACAGTCTTGGGACACACGATGCAAGCAACGAATGTCCCGCTTGTTTTCGGAGTTTGTATTTGTTTTTTTTCATTGTCAATTATCAATTGTCCATTGTCAATTGTTTTCGGTAATGTCCCTCTTTTATGGCTTTTCTGAATTTAATATTTTTTTTACTAACCCCGTTAGAAATTTTATTTTTAACGGGGCTAACCTCGAACCTCTAACCTCTTCTTCTCTGTCAAATCTGTCTAATCTGTGGTTAATATTCTTACTTAAATTCTGGATTTTTCTTTGCGTTCTTTGCGTCTCTGCGGTGAAATAATATAGATTCTTCGGGATAAATCCCTCAGAATGACAAATGGGCTGGTATACTGGTGCTCTGTGGTTAATATTATTGGATATTTAGAATTTCGTAAATGTCTCTGTTTATTCAAATTCCGATACCAAACTTTTTAATAAATCTAATGGATTTCTTTTAAAGAAAAATAAATGGGATATAACCCTGCTATCGGAAGAACCAAAAGATTTTATAAATCCATCGCTTATCTCTAACAATTTTCTTGCAAGTTCATCTTCTATTTTCAATTCATAAAATAGAAAAAGATATTCCATGATAGTTACATTTTCATTTGTTGTTAAATAATCAATATGCCAATGATTTTTTTTATTTTTAGCAAGATGTCTTTTTACCCTCTTTTCTAAATTATTTAATCCGCTTCCTACATAAACATAATAACCCTTTTGAAAAAGAGTTTCCCCTAATGAACCGATATTTATCTTGCATTTTCTAATCTTCATCGGCACCAAATATGTTCCTATATTTAGGGATTTTTTATTTATTTCAACGAAATAATAAGACCTATTATCTATTGCAATTTTTTCCATTCCAAATTATACAATTTTAATATTGATATCTAACTAATACACCAAAACAAATTGTCATTGCGAAGGAGCGAAGCGACTGTGGCAATCTCAAGCGTTATAAACCGTAGGATAATTGTTGAACTTAAAGGTTAAAATTATATTAGTTGACATTTTCATCATTTTGAATATACCATTTTTCATAATTATTTTCAACAAATATTGTGGTCGCCCTATTGGTTTTTTGTGAAATAAGATTTTTTTAATCACGGAGTTTACCTCAGATTCTTTTAGTATTTGATCAATATTTTCACTAATAATTAATTCAGAATCTTTTAAAAGTCGAAGCCATAAATTTGTTTCTCGAGCTTCCTTAAATGAAATGCTTATTTTAA
>JAUXGM010000075.1 GCA_030622125.1 bacterium
CAGAAAACAAGCGGGACGTACCTTCCCGTATCAGATACGGGATAAACTCCGAAGGTGCGTCCCAAGAAAGTTGAGGTGTGTCCCGGATTCTTCATTAGATAACGATATACCTCCCGAGAACAGTATTGCCAAAGGAAATAGAATGAGGTGTGTCCCGGATTCTTTCTTAGATAACGATAGACCTCCCGAGAACGATATTACCGGTTCGATAGGAAGAAAATCCTGGATTCTTTCCGATAAATCGGAATTTGAATAATCGGCAAGGTCCTCATAATGACAGACAGGGACGGATTCCGGTTTTCGCCGGAATGACACAATAAAGGAATGAGATTATTACGATGCAGTTTACCCCGACTTGATACGGTGCGCGAAAGCAAAATCTCATAATGACGCGGAGGGATAGATTCCACGCCCACAAGGGGCTCTGAATGACCCCGCAAATAAACTAAAAACTAAAAGTGTAAAGTAAAAAAAAAATAAAAAAGATAGATTCCTGCCGGAATTTATCCCGCACACCCAATCAAGTTGAGTGCATGCTTGATGCGAGTTAGGAATGACCCCGTATCAACGGGGTAAACTCCGAGGGGTGAGTTCAAGATGACAGAACTGTGTTTGACACTTTTACACTTTCACATTAATACAAATACTCTATAAGTAACAAGAAGAGTGGAATCGAAATTATTGCCGTTATATACGAAGCGAAAATGGAAGAAAAAATGTACTGCTTTGCTGTTTCATCAGAGGGGTATCTTTGAGTGATTATTGCAAGATTTGTAGCCGGCGGTGTAATTACTACAAGCGAAAGCACAATCGATTTTATTCTTGAAAGCTGCATTAAATAGATGAGAATTATAAATAGTGCCGGGATCAAAAAGTTCTTGATTAAAACAAATCTGTAATTTTTAACAATATATGAAAGGTTAAATTTGCCTATCTGTGACAGTATGCCGCCAAGTACGATCATTATCCCATAGACACCAACTATACCGATAATGTTTAAGATATCAAAGGCGAATTTCGGAATATATTGTTTTACATTTAGTAAGCCGAGAAGCATAGCAACTATCGTAATAACAAATGGTATTGGTACAGAATAAATGGTAATTTTTGTTTTTCTGCCGGTAATAAGAAAAACTCCGAGTGACCATATTAAAAGCATGAAAAACATTGTATACATAAAATTCAAGATAAGTGCCAGTTCTTGATCCTCACCCTTAAAAAATTCAAGTATCATAGGGAGAACAAGATAGCCACAGTTTGTAAAGGTTATCATAGCGATAAATTGATCCTTAAATTTTATATTAAATATCTTGATACATAATAGACCGATTATGATTGTAATTACGATAAATAGAATACTGATAAAAGGTATTGTCCAGTATTTTTTTAAGAGATCAAGATTGAATTTCAATAGAAATTTATTTAAGACCATTGCGGGAATGAGAAAGTTGATGAATACCTTACTGATCGTTCCAAGGTATTTTGTATCAATAAATCTTTTAAATAAGAGAAAGCCGAAAAAAAGAAGCCCAAAGGTTTTGATTAAGAAGAGAAAAATCGGTACTATATCCATAATAAAGTTATTATAAGATAAAAATCAAAAAAATCAAAAAATTTTCTATGTTTCAATTTTGATTTTTTTTGAAAATAAGTTATAATTATAAATTATGAAAAAGATAGTTTTAAGGGTAATTGCTTTTTTTATTTTATTATGGATCTTTATATATTGTGGATACACATTTTTGGGTCTATTCATCGTAAAAAAAGAGGTTACCGTTCCATCTATTGTTGGGGAAGAAATGAAGATGGCAAAAAGAACCTTACGGAATAGCCGTTTGAGATTCACGGTCGAATATTCAAAGAGAAATGATTATCCTAATAATTTTGTATTTTACCAGTATCCCAAGGGAGGTAACAAAGTCCTTATTGGTTTTACGATAAAACTTTATATTGCTGAAAATAGCAATAAAAGTGTGGTGCCTGATCTATTGGGTTTGGACAAAGCCAATGCGAAGATAATTCTTAAAAAAATAAGGCTTAATTTAGGCAAAGTGATATATAGGAAAAGTAAGGTTAATTTAAAAGATCAAATAATATATCAAAAACCCGAGCCCGGGGAAAATGTTGATTATAGTAGTAATGTAGATATTATAATAAATGATGGAATGTTGCAAAGAAACTTAATCGTTCCTTATTTTTTAAGGAATGATTATCAATATGTTAAAAGGTTGTGTAATGAATTGGGACTTATTGAAGCAACTCCAAAAGATGAAATAGGGGAGATAGTTTACCAGAACTTAATGCCGGGAAATATTGTCAAATATAGGAGTAAGATAAATTTTGAGGTGGCATCAGAGACCGTGAAAACAGCCGATAAAAGCATTATTAAAAATGACATTAACCGAATTTCGCCAAAATCCGACCATCAATTTTTCAATATTGATTATACATTACCGAATTTTTTTAGTAAAAAGAAGTTAAGGGTAATTTTAAAAAGTAGTAAAGGCAAGCAGATATTAGTTAATAAAAAGGTAAAAGGAGGATATCGTCTAAGCAAACTAATAAAATATAGTGAGAAAACGAATATTATCATCTATTTAGATGGAAAACAAATAAAAAAATGGGAATTAGAATAAAGAATAAATGGCAAAAACTCATTATTCTATTAGCATTACCAATAATATTGGGAGCAATAGGAGCACTTATATTAATGATGGTGGTTGGCATTATGAGATTTCCGATTGACCTTTCCCGGTACCAACCATACGAGCTAACAAAGGTTTATGATATAAATGGTGAGCTTATCTCTAAACTTTCAGCTGAGAAGCGTGAATTGATCTCACTTGATAAGTTACCGGAATATCTTCCGAATGCAACACTTGCAATCGAAGATGCAGGTTTTTATTCCCATAAAGGCATAAGATTAAAAGCGATTGTCAGGGCGTTCGTTCAAAATGTTAAAACCCGTTCCCTTTCGCAAGGGGGCTCTACGATTTCTCAACAACTTGCAAAGAATATGACAAATCGTGCTGAGAAGAAGATCATAAGAAAAATAAAAGAGGCACTCTTTACAATTAAGATAGAAAAAACATATACCAAAAATCAGATATTAGAACTTTATCTTAACCAGATCAATTATGGTTATGGAAATTACGGCGTTGCCTTAGCCGCTAAGGCATATTTTGGAAAAACACCGGAAGAACTTACACTTGCAGAGTCAGCACTACTTTCGGGTATTCCGCAACGTCCTAATTACTATTACCCTCCAAAACATCTTGATTTGGCACTGAAAAGACAGAGAGTCGTTTTAAAGGAAATGCTTAAATATAACTTTATTACCAAAGAAGAATATGATAATGCAAAAAAAGAGAAAATAATAATAAAACAAATAGATAAAAAAGAAAGATTCGCACCGTATTTTATTGATTATTTAATTAAACAGCTTGTAAAAAAATACGGATATGAAACAACATTTAACGGTGGACTAAAGGTTTATACAACTATTAGAAAAAATGTGCAAGAGAGCCTTGAAAAAACAATGAGTTCATCAAAATATCAGGGCGGTATGGTAGTGGTTGATCCCAAGACAGGCGGCATTCTTGGTATGGTCGGCGGAAGGAACTACAAAGAAAACAAATTTAATAGAACTACTCAGGCAAGGAGACAATGCGGTTCTGCGTTTAAGGTTTTTCTCTACACGACATACATCAAATACCGTATTGGAACATTAGCAGACCTCTGGTATGATACACCGATCCATTTCCCACAACTTGAAGGTGCTAAAAGGGAAAGGAAAGAGAAAAAAGATAAAGATAAAGATAAAAAAGATAAAGATAAGGAAAAGTCGGATGAAGAAGAAGAATATGACAGCGGAGCCATCTATAAATTAATAGGCTGGGTTCCAAGTAATTATTCGGGATTTCGTGGTCCGTCAATCGTATATGACGGGATCATAAGATCAATAAATATTATAGCGATCAAGGTGCTTCTTGCAACAGGGATAAAAGAGGTTATTGAAACAGCACATAAAATGGGTATAAAATCATATTTAAAACCCATTGTGTCATTACCATTGGGAGCAAATGAAGTTTCTCCGCTTGAAATGGCAACCGCATTTTCGCCACTTGCAAATGGCGGTTACAGAGTAGAATCATATTCAATTGTCAAGGTTGAAGATCAGATGGGAAGAGTTCTTGAAAGAAATTTTCCTATCAAAACAAAGGTATTGGATGAACAGACCGTTTATGTAATGGATTGGGTATTGAAAAAAGTTGTGGCACATGGAACAGGGATGAGAGCAAGAATAAAAGGTTATCCTATCGCCGGTAAAACGGGTACTACAAATAATTTTACAGATGCCTGGTTCCTTGGTTTTACTCCGAATTATGTCGGTGCTGTTTTTTTAGGAAATGATGATCCCTCCGTATCATTGGGTTACAACAAAACAGGTGGTGCTATTGCAGCTCCTTTGTGGAGAAAGGCAATGAAACCGATATTAACCAGGGAAGTTCCGATCGATTTTAAAATGCCGACAGATATTAAATTTTTGAACATTGACAGAGCAGCAGGAACACTTACCACTTCTCAAACCCAAAAAGTTATCAAACTTCCCTTTGTAGAGGGAACGGAAATAGCAATTAAGAAAAAAGAAAAAAGAGAAGATATCCTATGGAATAATCTGAAAGGAATACAATGGATAAAATAAAATATGCCTTAATACTCATTTTGTTTTCCGTGATGATCTTCGGATACTCTATAAATGAAGGAGAGGAATTTATAAGAGATAAAAAATATGATGCTGCATTTAACTATTTTACCGATTACTTCTCTAATTATGATAAAATTAAAGAAAAGAATTTGAAAAGTAGAGATCTAATAACCTTTTATCTTGCATTATCGCTTTATAAGATGGAAAGATATGAGGACGCTTATTCCTTACTTTCTGAAATAATGGAAGATAACAAAAACAAAATAGGTTACAATTTATTGATGGGACTTCTTATTATAAAATTGGGGGAAGAGGACCAGGGAATGAAATATTTAAAACAGGCATCACTTTTAGAGGGAATAAAATTAAAAAATAGTTTAGATATTATAGATGGTAAATATAAATTGAAAAGAAGAACAAGATTTATCATACGGAATATTAATAGAATTGATCCCGAAGGGGTAATCACTTATGATTATTATCATAATCTTTTATTCAATTATTTCAAAAGGATAGGTAAACTTACATCTCTTGGTGTCGAATATGAAAAGCTCATACTAAAAACAATGTCAGACACTAAAAATGAGGAAGAACTCTATAAAAAAAACAAGGACTTATTTAAGGAACTTGCAAATTGTTATGTTAAAGCTAAATACTATGATTCATTAAGTTTCGTTTTAGATGTTTATTTGAAAAATTACAAGAGTTTTGCCAGTAAAGCAGAAGTATTAAATTATATTATTTTTTCTGCAAGTGTAAATCTTAAAGCTGGAAATTATATTGAATGTCAAAAAAAGTTACTGAGAATTACAAATAAGGAACTGAAGATTCTTTCTAAATCCGATCTAATTGAATATTATAGAATTTCAATGGAACTTTACTATGTTTTGAATATCTCTGAAAAATTAGGCGACCTTTTGGATGAATTTTTAAAAAGTAAGATAAAGAAAGTGCCGATAGATGATATAAAGAATTTCACCGATTATGCAATAAGTATCAATGATCTTGATGTTGCATATAAATTGATCAAATTATTTATGAAAGAGTCTCCAAATGATTTTAGAGGTTATCTTCTTCTCGCTAATTATTATTTGAAAAAAGGTAATTATCGATCGGCAATGACCTTATTACAAGAGATCAAAAATACGCCTTCCGATAATTATCTTGCTCATAGTGAATATGGGAAATTTATATTTAATGTTGCTTTAAGTAAATACCTTAATAACGAGGATTACAAAAAAGAGCTTGATGAAGCAATTGTTGAGGAAGAACTTGCTCTTGAATTTATGCCTGAAGATTTTTCCGGCAGATTTGATATATATAAGATATTAGGAAAGGTTTATTACTTAAAAGCGTTATCAATTGGTCAGATCGGGGAGATGATCGATATAGAAAGTAAACTTGTTAAACGAGATATTTATATGAATAAATCAAAAACTTATCTTAAAAAGAGCAGGAAATATTTAAAGAGAGATGTTGAAATATTAGAGTATAAAGGCTGGACGAATATTTTCTTGAGACATTATGATAGCGCCTTTGAGGATTTTGTAAATATACTTAAAATAGATCCGTTCTCAAATAATTCTAAACTTATGTTAAAATATATAAAAAGTGCGAAAAGGAGTGAAAGGTGAAAAAATATTTTTTATTATTAATCTTGTTACTGATATTTTCAGGATGTTCTTTCTTAAACATTAAAAATAAAGATGAGATAAGAGTATTAAAAGAAGCATTGATTAATCCGAAAAATCTTAATTTGAGCTATGAGGAATCTGGAAAACTCATAGATATTAGAGATATTGGAATTACCAATGAAGGTTACTTCATAATTGAAGGAAGGGAAAAAAAAGCATTAAATATTTATGATGGATTAGGAAATTTTTTGAGGACAATAACCGATTATTCCGATGGTTCGGGTTTATGTAAAATTCAATTTCCTTCTTCTATAGCTTGTTATGAAAATAACAATATAATCTATTTACTCGATTCAATGGGGAACAAGATTTTAATATATAATTTAAATGGTATTTACCTGGGAATTTTTTATGATTTTTCAGATTCGGAAGAGGATATGCCTTATTATCCTGTTTTAATTCGAAAGAATAAAATGACAAATTATCTTATTGTAGTAGATACATATAATCATAGATTGATTGAGATAAATGAAAGTAAAACCGTTGTATTGGAGATCAAAGACGGTGGAAGTAACGATGGCAAGTTAGAATTTCCACAATCGGTTACAACCGATCAAGCGGGGAATTATTATGTTGCCGATGGTGCTGTTATTAAGGTTTATTCTGCAAGAGGTGGGTATCTTTTCAAAATTAAAAAAAAGATGATGGGAAATGTTACCGATCTTGTTATATGGAACTCAAAATACCTTGTTGCTGCCGACTCGGAGAATAAAAAGGTATTATTTTTCTCAAAATCGGGAGAGTATCTTACTTCTTTTGATTCGCCGCTGCCCGGAATAAAATTTGAGAATCCATACCGTTTATATGTTGATAATTCAGAACGATTATACATAGTAGATAATGAACTTGGGGAGATTTTTTATTATTAAAGTATGAAAAAAATATGTCATATCATTACTCAATTGGAATTAGGTGGTGCTCAGATAAATACATTAAAAACGCTCAAACATTTCTCAGACCGTGGAGATGACCTCATCTTGATTACAAATCAAGCCGGTATATTAAACGGTAAGGCAAACAAATTACTTAATGTAAAAAAGTATTTTATAAAGCCACTTGTTAGAGAAATAAATCCATTAAAAGACATTAGAGCATTAAAAATGTTGACGAGTATATTAAAAAAGGAACGTCCGGATATTGTTCATACCCATTCCTCAAAAGCAGGAATTTTAGGAAGAAAAGCAGCTAAAAAGGCAAAGATAGGTTGTATAATACATACGGTTCACGGATATGGTTTCAATTATTTTAAGAATAAACTTATTAGAGGATTTGCTATTTTCACCGAACGGAACGCAGCAAGGATTACCGATAAATTGATATTTGTTTCAAGGGACGATATGAAGATTGCCAAAGAATTAAAACTGGGAAGGAATGAGAAATATCTACTTATTAGAAGTGGCGTAGATTTTAATCTCTTTCAAGATATTGGGCACAGAAAATCTACGGTAAGAAAAAATCTGAATCTTCCTTTAAACAGAAAAATCATTATAAATGTTGCACCTTTTAAAAAACAGAAAAACATACCTTTATTTCTTGATATTATAAAAGAATTGCGGAAGGATTTTGAGGATATTCTCGGTATTGTTATAGGCGATGGCAATTTAAGGTCCAAATATGAAACATACATTAAAAGTAATCATTTGGTTGAAAATATATTGCTTTTGGGCTTTAAGGAAAACCCCAGGGATTTTGTTTATGCTTCCGACATTTTTCTTTCAACCTCACTGTGGGAAGGGTTACCAAGAAGCGTCCTTGAATCTTTGCTATTGGGTATTCCTGTGATTGCTCCGAACATCGGTGGTATCAATGAGGTAGTTATAGATGGTAAAAATGGGTTCTTATATGAAACAAAAAACGCAGCCGGTGCAATCAACGAATTAAAGAAACTACTAAATAATGAAGACTATTACAGAAAACTTTCAAAAAATGCAAAGAAAAGTATTAGTTCTGAATTTTCACTGGAAACAATGCTAAATAATCTGGAAAATCTCTATGATAATTGTTAGTTTTATATCGTTTATTATTGGAGTTATATTATATTTTCCAATAAATGAGATCGCTAAAAAAAGAAAGATCGTAGACACGCCTGATGGAACTTTAAAAATTCATAAAAAAAGTGTCCCTTATCTTGGGGGGCTTATTGTTCTCGGTGCACTTTTCGGAGGCGTCTTTATTGAGATATTTCTTTTAAAATATCCCTATAATTCAATGCTCAAAGGCTTGCTTATCTCTTCATTATTTATTAGTTTTCTCGGAATAGTTGATGATATACACAAGTTACATTGGGAGACAAAACTTTTAGGTGAGATAATTCTCGGAATTATCTTGATCTCATATAATATTCAGATTGATTTTATCTTTTTTCCAAGATGGTTGAATATAATACTCACGCTACTTTGGGTCTTATTTATAACAAACGGGTACAATATAATAGATGTTTCGGATGGTGTAAGCGGATTTACATTTCTGATCTTTTTAGCTTCATCTGTGATCATTTCATTTATTACGGGTAATCTGTTTTTACCCCTTATCATCTATCCTTTGATCGGCGGTGTTCTGGCATTTTTGGTATTCAATTTACCAAAAGCGAAGATCTTCGCGGGTGATGGCGGTTCTCTCCTTTTCGGTTTTCTCGTCGGTGTTATTACCATTCATCTCGGTTATACAAAATTTAACAGGTTTTCAATAGTTGCCCCGTATTTCCTCAATTTTTATATAATATTCGAGGTTGCACTTGTGGTTGTTTCGCGTCTTAAACTTGGGCTATCTCCCTTTTTCGGGTCTCCGCATCATTTTCCGATCAGATTAAAGAATATCGGATTAAATGATTATAAGGTCTTATCATCAATTATTTTAATAAATCTTGTTTTTTCAACTCTCGGTATTATTTGCGTTGTTACAAATCGTCTTTTTCCGTTATATCTTTTAATCGGAGGTATTATTGTAATGATCACAATGCTTCTTATTTTTCTTAAAGTTGGAGAAAAATGAAAAAAGTAATTATTCTCGGTGGTGGGTTGGCAGGTTTGAGTGCCGTTGCCCATTTAAGAAAAAGATATGATGTATTACTCCTTGAAAAAGAAGCAATTCCCGGAGGCATATTAAAAACTACGAACATTAACGGCTATATTTTCGATCATACAGGTCATCTTATTCATAGCTTAAACAATGAAATGAAGAGCTTTATAAAGGCTATGAAATTGTCGCTTATTGAAGTAAAAAGGTCATCGGCAGTTTATATTGAAAATAAATATATACCATATCCGATCCAGTTAAATTTTAAATATTTGAATGAAAAACAGAAGATCATTAATGATATCTTAAAAAGTCAACAGGAAATTGTAATTTCAACCGATACGAATTTTTATAAATGGGTTGAAAATTACTTTGGAAAAACATTAAGCGATCTTTTCTTTATTCCCTACAATGAAAAACTTTTAAGGATTGATCTTTCAAATGTCAGTTCGGACTGGTTTTCGAGATACCTCCCGATCCCGGATAAAATAGAAATGATCCGATCATTAAAAAATGGGATCAATGATGCCGGTTACAATGCTACATTTTGCTATCCTCAAAGTGGAGGAATTCAGGTTATAACAGACAAAATGAGTGAACTTTTCAAAAAAAATATTAGGACGAACATAAATATTGAAGGAATTGATATTGAGAATAGGATCATTAAAACAAGGGCTGAAAAATATAATTATGATATTCTGATTTCAACGATACCTTATCCTGAATTTCTAAAACTATCGAAAATTGAAGCCAATTATAAGATCGATTATGTCAATGTCTATGACCTTAATGTCGGAGTAAAGAAAGCAAATTTCCCATATCATTGGGCTTATTTTTCTGGAAAAGATCTGCCGTTTTACCGAATTGGCTCCTATTCAAATATTTCAAATGCTCTTGTGCCCAAAGAAAGGGAAAGCTTTTACATAGAAGTAAGTTTTACTGATAAAAGACCGAACAAAGAAGAAATTTTAAAAATGGTGGAACAAGTCGGAATATTCAAAATAGAGGATATTGAGGTTGCAGAAGAAAAGATAATAAATTACGCTTATCCGATCTACAATCTTGATATAAAAAGATTAAGAAATCATCAAAGGCAGTTTCAGGAAAATGGTGTTTTCTTTTTTGGAAGATCCGGCAGCTGGAAATATCTTTCAATGGCGGATATATTTAAAGAAAGTTACCAAATTTTTTGACAAAAACTATTAAAAGTAATATAATATGAATAAAGGAGAAGAAAATGAAGAAAACATTTTTTCTGATTATAACTTTATTGCTTATCTTTACTGCGGGAATGCCAATATATGCAAATCCGCCTAATGCTTTTGATATCATTTCACCAAAGGATTTAGTTGAACTTTCCTCTAAAACCGTAATGTTTCAATATGAAGATAAAGGTGATCCTGATGGCGATACATTGACCTATCATATTTGGATAAGAAATTATAAAAATGAATATTACAGCGGACCTTTTGGCAATACCACATCAAATACCTTTCAGACCGTTTTGCAGGATGACAATATGAAATACTCATGGTATGTAATAGCAGAAGATACAAGTGGAGAAACAACTACATCTACAAATACCGGTACATTCGCCATAAACATTGTTGAGGAAACGCCGCTCCCGTTTGATCTTATTTTACCTGAGGATGGTTCACAACAAGAGACCGGTACCATTATACTTGAGTGGGAAAAAACAACCGATCCGGATCCATTGGATACGATTGCATATACGGTAAACTATTCAACGGATGGCTGGAATTCAAGAACGGCGATACCAAACATAAATGATACTGCTACTGCAATTTCAATATTAAAAGATAACA
>JAUXGM010000113.1 GCA_030622125.1 bacterium
AACTGGATTCCCTTGGTAACTGGGTTCACTCTTTTTCGCTTTGCGAAAAGGGGTGCCCCACTTTGACATTGATGCTATTGTTTTTTTTGTTTTCGGGGTTTAATATTATTTTTTACTAACCCCGTTAGAAATTTTATTTTTAACGGGGCTAACCTCAAACCCCAAATTTCAAATCTTAAATCTTCTTTCCTTATTTCCTTATTGCCTTGGCTATATTGTTCTCGGATGGTCTATCGTTATCTAATGTAGGGTCCGGGACACATCTCAACAAAAAAAATCAGTTTGATGAGGTATGTCCCTCTTTTTATGGGGAGCGGAGATTAATATTGTTTTACTTTCTAACTTCAAACCTCAAACCCCAAATTCCAAATGGGTCGTTCACGAACGACCCCTACGGCTTTTTTCCTTACTCATTAACCCATCAACTCATTCACTCATACACCCATTTACCTTATTTCCTTATTGCCTTATTACCTTCTTTTCTGGTGCTCTGGTGCACTATGATTTGTTTTTTTTCGTAAAAATGTTACCCATTCCTGATGATAGGTATTTGGGAACATATCAAACCCAATAAGTGAGTCAATATAATAATCATTGATAAAAAGTTTCAGATCGGAAAGCAACGCAGGCGGATTACAGGACACATAAACAATATAAGGACTTTTCAGCTTCTTTATGTTATTAAATAGATACGGCTTTGGATTTGTTCGTGGAGGGTCAAGAATAACCAGATCCGGGCGTGCCTTAGCTGCATTTATGTAGGTAAGTGCAGACGCAACACTTTTTTCATAATAACTAACATCTTTATGATCTTTGAGTGTTCCTCTTATATCGTTAATTGCATAAGGAGAACTTTCAACCACTGTTATTTTATTGAAATATTTTTGAAGGTATCCCGAAAAAAATCCTATACCGGCATAAAGATCCAGTAATTTTCCACCAATGTCTTTCAATTCAATATAATTTTTTATTGTTTCTGCTATCTTATATGCTATATCACCGTTTGCCTGAAAAAAAGATGCCGGATAAAATTTAAATTCCTTTTCACCGATATTCTTGATCAATTTCCTGCCACCAACAACAAAATTAGCCTTTTCTAAATCACTTATAACAAAGGATATAACTCCAAGCTGCTTAATTATCTTAGTTACCCTTTTTTTAATATCAGCATTTGCACCATAAATGAAAAAATGAATTCCGATGCCGTTATCCCCTTCTACAATCTCCACTTCTTTTAATCTTTTTGAAAGCCGCCCTGATTTTTCTACAATTGCATTGAATCGCTTTATAACCTTATTTATTCCATCAGTAACAACGGGGCAATTATTTATCGCAACAAGCTTATTCGACCGCAATTTTGAATAACTTAAAAAACCATCCCTATTTATTTTCAACTTAGTTCGCAACCGGTATCCAAGTTCTTTTTCAGAGGGAATAAAGGCTGTTTGCTCTATCTTCAAACCTTCTCTTTTTAACATTTCGTTAAGAAGATCATTTTTAATTTTTACTTGATTTTTATAAGATATGTCACCGTAAGTACATCCGCCACATTTCCAAAAATGAGGGCAGAATACCCTTCTATCCCGATAAGATGATTTTTCAACTATCTTTTTGATCTTTGCAAAGGTATAACTGCTTTTCTCATCTTTTTCCTTAACTATAACAAGATCCCCTGGAATTCCATATTCTACAAGCATTTTTTTTGAAATTTTATCTGTATAACCTATGCCGTAAATGCCGTAAGATGAGTTTTTTATTTTAACTTCGTTCTCTTTCACATCATATATAACAGACGAAATTCTTCCGTAACAGAATTTTTTAATTTTGTTACTCCTTCGCCAATATTTTCCAATAAAAATGACCATTTATGCTTTTTTGGTTCCCTCACGATCTTAACCTTGATCTTTAACTCTTTTTCAATAAATTTAATACAATCCTGCATATCACCGATCTGATCTGCGAAACCCAGTTTAACCGCTTCATTGCCGAGAATGATCTGTCCCTGTGCATATTTTTCAATATACTTTTTTACATCACTTTCGGTCTTTAATTCAGGGTGAAGTTTTTTTATCTTTTCGCTCCTTCCTTTAATAACAATATTGAGAAATATCTGATGGGTATCATCCACAAGTTTCTGAATATAGTCTCTTTCTTCCTTTGTCATATCCCTTGCCGGATTTCCAATATCTTTATATTTGCCACTTTTAAAGGTGTTTACATCCATCTTTAAAAATTTATAAAGTTCCTTCAAGTTGGTCATTTGAATAATAACACCTATTGAAGCGGTCAAAGTAGTATTTTCTGTAAATATTTCATCCGCTGCCGAGGAAATAAAGTACCCGCCGGATGCACAGAGTCCACCCATTACTACATAGATATTTTTACCCTTTTCTTTGGCATGTATAAGTGCTCTGTATATTTCCTCTGTTGAACCAACAGATCCTCCCGGTGAATTTATGTAGAGAATAATTGCTTTGAGCTTATCATTTTTGGCAAATTTGTTGATATTTTTTACCTTGTTCTCTGATTTCATTATTGCACCGTTAATTTTAATCAGTCCAACATTACCATCAGTTGACAGGGTTTTAAATGAGGAAAAACTTTTCCTTGACATCCCTCTACCTAAATTACTCATTGTAATTGAAATAACTACACACATCAAAAGAAAAAAGAGCAGTACTATTCCAAGTATGATCGGACCATTGTCTCTCTTCTCGCTCATAATATTACCTCCTATTTTTGGGGACGGTGGAGAACTATCGCCACGTATGAATTTTCACCTTTTCCCAAAAAATTATTTCTTATTATTTTATTTACATAATTTTCAGATTTATTAATGGCTCTGGAAATTTCAGCTCCCGAAAAACCTAAAATAATGTGATAGTAATGATCAGGTAAATCTATTCTTGCTTGCCGTGCCATATTAATATCTACTCACTTTTATCCGTTTTTATTTCAGATAAGTTGCGAAAGTTCTCCTCCGTCCCCAATTTTTGATAATGAATTGCGGACTTTAGAAGTTTTTTCTTTTCGTTTATGGTGATTTTTCGGACAATTTTTCCCGGCATACCGACAACCAATGAATCATCAGGTACCACCTGCCTTTCCAAAACAAGAGCACCGGCTGCAACAACACAATGTTTTCCTATCTTTGCACCGGAAAGAATTATCGCACCCATACCGATAAGTGAACCATCGCCTATTTTACATCCGTGAAGTATTGCATTGTGTCCAACCGTAACATTATCACCAACAATTAAATTATCTGGCGGATAATCGACATGACAGGTAACATTATCCTGAATATTTGTATTTTCACCAATCACGATACTCTCTATATCGCCTCGTAAAACAGCGTTGTACCAGATATTTGCACCTTTTTTTAGATGAACATTTCCAATGATCTGAGCACCTTCCGCTATAAAGACATTCTTTTCAATTCTCGGACTAATTGATTTGTATTTAATAATAGCCATTATTTTTCTTTGTTCAAATTTTTAATAATATCATCTGAATGCCTAAGCCGACAAACAAGAGTTCTAATAATATTTTCATAGAATTTTTGTGCTATTGCAGGATTTTTCTTTGCGAATAGATCAAATTTTAACTTTCTAATAATATAAAGTTCAGAATCATCAGATGTCTTTACAGTTGCAGAATGAAGTTTCCCATCTAAAAAACTCATTTCACCAAAAAAATCATCCTTTATTAATTTGACGATTTCAAATTCTTCACCATCAAAATTAAGGCTTATCCTAACGCTGCCTTCTTTGATTATAAAGAGTGCTCTTGTTATCTGTCCTTCCTCTAATATTGTTTCATCTTTCTTACACTCCTCTATATCGCATATTGAGAGAAATTTATTCTTTTCTTCATCTGTAAAGTCCGTAAAAATCGTGATCTCTTTTTCTTCAAATAACATATTTTCCTCCTAAAACCTATATCCGAAACCAAGCAGGTTGTTAATACCTACAAAATTTCTTTCTATCTGAAATCCATAGTTTATGGATATTTTATTCTTTTTATATGTTATTCCAAATGAAATATTTTGATTCATTGAACCAACTCCAATATTAAATTTTTTATTTATATCATATTCAAGTCCAAGTCCATAGTTGAAGTTAGCAGATGGATCATCATCATCTTTGCTTAAAAATATTGAGAAATTACACTGTCCAATGAGTCCTGCTCTTAATTTATCGGTAATCCTATATAGAAATGAACTGCCGAAGACAATTGGCTCCGTTTCTTCCAATCCGGTGTCCCATGTAATAACCTGTGCAAGATTATCTACAAAAATGCCGATAGAAAATTTTCTTAAAAATACTGTTGCATTCAGTTTTACTCCGTAACCTTCTCCTTTATTTTGATAGTAATCATTGAGAAAATACTTAAATGATAATGAAGCACTGACGGGTCTTCTACCGAAACGATACGAAAATCCACCGAAAAATGCGATTCGTGATATTGAAAATTTTGTTCCCGTTTGTGTGCCGAAACGGTCTGCTTCTTCAAATCCGGAGATCAAATTATACTTCAAGGCAAAAAATGGGCATACATTGCCTTCCAATCGGGTAGATATGCCAATTTCCGCAATATTCCTTCCAAATGAAAGAGCACTTCCGGACAAAATAACTCCCCTCTCTTTTATCATCGGCAAAACAGAAGGATTATAGATAATATTTGAAAAATCTCTTTTAAGAATGAAAGCACCACCTCTTGCAGCAAGATACGGATTGGTCGGATAAGAAAGCCAATCAATTGTTTCCGCATTCAATATAAGTCCGAAACCAATTAGTATTCCTATAAGTATTATTTTCTTTTTCATTTTACTTTCACCCCCTTTACTATTTTTTTACCACCCGGACCTTTCAATAAAAAGAAATAGACCCCGTTATTATAATCCGGTGCCGACCATGAAAAAACAACATTGTTGCCAATATTCACCTGCTTCTCATCTTCAAAAAGTAATTCCATATATTCATTGTAGACCTTAAATTCAATCTTACCTTTTAATGAGGGCTTAAAAATAACATTTACATAATCCTTAAATGGATTTGGAAAACAATAGGCTTTTTTAAATCCTTTTGAGAGATCCATAGTAGAAACATTGAGTGCATTGAAAAGATCAAGTCTCCCCCAGCCTGTTTCCTCATCATATCCGGAATCTCCTATATCAAATGCCGTTCCCATAAGCATCTCCTTCACCGCTGCCGGAGATTGAATACCAATAGCAATAACCATTGCAGCAGCACCGGCAACATGTGGACATGCCATTGATGTACCGACTGCGAGCTTATATTGATCGTCGGGATATGTAGATATGATCCAATCATTCCACCAATCTGTTGAATTATCATCCGGATCACCACCCGGGGCAACAAGATCGATTCCCTCACCATAGTTTGAATAAGATGCTCTATTGTCTCCATAATCGGAAGCACCGACTGCAATGACATTTTCATATCTTGAGGGATAACAGATCGTAGAACTATCATCGTTACCTGTTGCCGCAACAACCACACATCCGTTATTATAAGCATAATTACAGGCATTTTCGGTTACAGAAGCAGATTGATTGCCTCCAAGACTTATAGATATTACATTGGCACCATGATCGGCTGCCCATATTATGCCTTCTGCAATATCGGAATCATATCCTTCACCCTTATCGTTCATAACCTTAATAGGCATCAATTTACAGAGTGGTGCAACACCTGCAACACCAATTGAATTGTTTGTAATTGCCGCTGCAATGCCCGCACAATGTGTTCCGTGCCCATGATCATCGTCAGGATTATCGGGATTATACGGATTATAAAATGAATTGAAAGCCACAAAATTATGTCCCTGAACAAGTTTTGTCTGAAGATCTTCATGATCAAGGTCAATACCCGTGTCTGCAATTGCGATTACAACAGATGAACTTCCCGTTGTTATCTCCGTATAATTCTCAATCCCGATTCGGTTCATATTCCATTGATAAGTATCATAACCAGGATCGTTCGGAATATAACTAATTTTTTTGATGTAATCATAGTCGGCATATTCAATGGTAAGATCATTTTTTAATTTCGCAACAATATTTTCTATCGGTGAAGCTCTATTCTCACCGATCTTAATAACATTGTAATCCAATACTTTTTTTATGATCATTCCATTATATTGCTTTAATATCTTACTTAGATTTTCACTATTTGTTTTTACGATTATTCTATCTTGTGAATAACTATCTGCAAATATAAAAATAGTGAAAAACAGAACTGCAAATATAAATATTCGTTTCATTTCGCCTCCTTTTTTATGATGATTTTTTTATATGGATACAATTCCCCCGTAATTGCACCAACATAGGTTGAAAAACCACATCTGCAAACCCAATCACTACAAGATTCGGTATGATGGTTAAAGTGCATCTCCTCCTTAGGAATATAACAATTTACAAGCTCCATAGTGAGCCCGCATCTTGGACACTCCAATAGTTTTTTACAATTATAACTATATTCGATCGGACATTGTTCGGGATATGGGCAATTTTTCTTATCTTTACTCTTCATTTTCCTCCGGATATTCCACCCATTCATCCTCATCTTCAAATTCCATCATAAGTTCATCATACTTATCAATTCCATTTTCTAATTTAAGTTCAATGAGACTAATCTCGTCAAGCATGTCCTTAGCCTGATTTTGTATCGCATAAAGCTCATCAAACTCAACATCCCAAAGATCCTTTCTTGATCTACCTAATTTCTCAAGAATTTCTTCTAATTTTTTTAAATCCATTTTTTGCTCCTATTTATCCAATTTGGTTTTTAATATTTTTTTAGCAATGGACGGGTTTGCCTTCCCTTTTGTTCTCTCCATCAATTTTCCCATAAAAAATCCAATAAGATTTGTCTTCCCATTTTTATAAAGCCTTGTCTCACTTGGATTTTCTTTAATTATATTTTTAATGATCTTCTCCAGATCGGATTTATTTGATAGAACACTCACATTTCCTTCTTTTATGATCTTTTTATAATCAACACCTTCTAATAATAACG
>JAUXGM010000065.1 GCA_030622125.1 bacterium
CTTTAAAAAAAAGATTTAATGAAAAGTGATTTAGTAAAATCACTTAAACTGAAAATTTAAAAGACTTTGAAATCCGTGTAATCCGTCAAATCCGTGGTTAAAAAATCTTAATTTGGTAAAAAAACCGTTTTTTAAAAAAGTCCAAAATGTATTGAAACACAACAAGAACTTGAAAAAAAATGGAAAATTTTGTAATCTATTTAAAATATAAAAGGAGTTTTTATGGAAATTGAAAAAATTCTAAAAAAAGCAAAGAACTTAAATATTAATTTTGCAAATATATGGTTCACGGATATTGCAGGCAAGATAAAGACCTTTGCTTTTTCTCTTGATAAGCTTAAAGCCTCCCTTGATGAAGGGCTTGGTTTTGATGGTTCATCCGTTACAGGTTTTCAGGATATTGATGAATCCGATCTTATAATAAAACCCGACCTTGATACCGCAATGTTTTTTGATAACAATATATTGGAAATTCCATCTTTAATTTTTCTGGGTAATATTTACACACCGCAGTATAAACGATATGAAGGAGACGGCAGATACATCCTTTCAAGGAACATAAAAAGGTTATTAAAAAAGGATGAAATATACAATACCGGTGCGGAACTTGAATTCTTCTTTTTTAAAAAAGGAGAAAATCTTGATATCATAGATAGAGGCTCATATTTTGATCTGATCATCTTTGATGAAGCAACAAAGATTCTAAATGAGGTTGCGAATATATTAAATGGCATCGGCATTGAGACCGAGTATTATCATCACGAGGTAGGAGATAGTCAATTTGAACTTGATCTTAGATATACAAATGCTGAAAAAATGGCAGATAATGTTATTATAGCTCGTGCACTTATCAAAAAGATCGCATCAAAACACGGTATATACGCTTCTTTTATGCCTAAACCACTTTACAAAAAAGCCGGGAACGGACTTCATACACATATCTCTATCTTCAAAAAGGGGAAAAATCTAATGGCAGCCGGTGATGGTCTCTCAAGATATGGTCAATCATTTTTGTCCGGCACATTAAAATACATAAAGGAGATAACATTGGCAACCAATCCGACGGTAAATTCGTTTAAAAGATTGGTGCCCGGCTATGAAGCACCTGTTTATGTAGCATGGGGAATGAGAAACAGAAGTTCGCTTGTAAGGGTACCGCAGTATAATGCCAAGAAACCGAAATCAATTAGAATAGAGGTACGAAATCCCGATCCGAGCTGCAATCCGTATATTGCTTATTCTTCGCTTTTGGCATCAGGAATAAAAGGGGTGCAGGATAATCTCAAACCGCCAAAGCCAATAGAATTCAACATATATTCATTAAGCGAAAAAGATGTGCTGGTAAAAGGGATTGATCTTCTTCCCGATAGTTTAGCAAGTGCATTGAATTTTGCAAAAAACGGTAATATATTACGGGAAGTTCTTGGAAAAGCATTGTTTGAAAAATATATCAGTCTAAAAAGTGATGAATGGCAGCGATATAAAAGTTATGTAACGAAATGGGAAATTGAAGAATATTATTATGAATTTTAAAAAAACACTTGAATTTTTTATTTAAAATGGTATAATACAAATTTGTATGTATAATTAGGAGCTAAAAATGGCGAAGGTATGTGAAATATGTGGAAAAAAACCACTGGTTGGCAACAAGATATCCCATGCCCATAATAAAAGTAAAAGAAGGTTTATGCCGAATCTTCAAACGATTAGGGTTATTGAGGATGGAAAGGTTGTGAGAAAAACCGTTTGCACAAGGTGTATAAAAGCCGGAAAAGTTGTAAAGGCGTAAAATAGGAGAATAAGATGGCAGCGATGTTACCTGAGATGGTTCATAAGACATTATCAAAGTATATGCTTGCAGATGGAATGCCTTATGTTATGGATCTTAAAAAGTCACATGGTAGTTGGCTTTATGATTCGTTAACTAAAAAAGAATATCTTGATTTTTTTACCCTCTTTGCATCGTTACCGATTGGATTTAATCATCCGAAATTAACAACCCCTGAATTTCTTGATAAACTTGCATGGACAGCTGTGAACAAGCCGTCCAATTCAGATGTTTATACGGTAGAGATGGCGGAGTTTGTTGAGGCATTTGCTAAAATTGCAATGCCCGACTATCTCCCGAATTTATTTTTCGTTTCCGGGGGGGGATTGGCTGTAGAGAACGGATTAAAGACAGCAATGGATTGGAAGATAAGGAAAAATTTTGAAAAAGGAACAGGACATTCCTCCGGTATGTCCCAAGAAGAAAAAGGAACGGAAATACTTCATTTTAAAGAAGCATTTCACGGAAGAACCGGTTATACACTTTCCTTAACGAATACTGCTGATCTGAGAAAACATATGTATTTTGCCAAATTTGATTGGCCGAGGGTATTAAATCCCAAAACAATATTTCCATTGACCGGTGAAAACCTGATAAAGGTTAAGGCAGCCGAAAAGGAAAGCCTATCTCAGATACATAACTACATAAGCGAAAAAGGCGATGATATTGCCGCTATTATTATTGAGCCGATACAAGGCGAAGGTGGTGATAATCATTTTAGAAGGGAATTTATTCAGGAACTCTGGAATATAACAAGAGAAAATGATATTTTATTAATATTTGATGAGATCCAATCCGGAATGGGATTAACAGGAAAATGGTGGGCGTATCAACATTGTGATGTAGAACCGGATATCGTTGCTTTTGGAAAAAAATCACAGGTTTGCGGTATCATGGCAAGTGATAGAATAAAAGAGGTTGAAAAAAATGTCTTTGAGGAATCATCCCGACTAAATTCCACCTGGGGTGGAAACCTTGTAGATATGGTGAGAAGCCAGAAATATCTTGAGGTTATCGATGAAGAAGATCTTATTGATAATGCAAGGGTTATGGGGGATCATATATTAAAACAATTATTAGAGATAGGAAAAAAATATAATGAAAAGGTTTCAAATATTAGAGGAAAAGGACTGATGATCGCATTTGATCTGAAGAACGGTGAATCTCGTGATAATACTATTGAAAAGATCAAAGAATCTGGGGTATTGGTCATGCCCTGTGGTACAAAAACAGTAAGATTGCGCCCGCCTTTGAATGTAAAAAAGGAAGAGTGCAATATTGCATTGAATGTATTTGAAAGCGTATTTAAAAACATATAATCCCGAGAATTGTATGTATAAAAAGGGAGAGTAAAAATGAAAACTTTTATGCAAAAACCCGCTGATGTAAAAAGAAAATGGTGGGTAGTAAATGCCGAAGATTTAATATTGGGAAGATTGGCGGTTGTTATTGCTAATAAGATCTCCGGCAGAGATAAACCAACTTTCACCCCGCATGTTGATGGCGGGGATTTCGTTATTGTAATAAATGCTGAAAAAGTTAAGGTTACAGGAAATAAAATGGAGACCAAGATATATAAAAGGCATACCGGATATTATGGTCATCTATATGAAGAACCGTTAAAGCACCTTTTCGCAAGATCGCCGGAAACGGTTATTACATCTGCTGTTAAGGGAATGCTTCCAAAAAATAAACTCCAAAAGAGAATGATGAAAAGATTAAGGGTTTTTAAAGGAAAAGAGCATTCGCATACGGCACAGCAGCCGGAAATTTTAAATATTTAATGGAGGAATTAATGAAAAATTATATCGGATATGCTACGGGAAGAAGGAAGACATCCGTGGCAAGAGTTTATATGAAACCCGGCACAGGGAAAATCACGGTTAACAAAAGAGAATTTAGGGAAATGTTTACACGATTAGATCATAAAGAAAGTATTCTTTCTCCGCTTAAGGTTACAAATTCAGAGAGAAAATTTGATTTTAATATTAATGTAAAAGGCGGTGGTATAACCGGTCAGGCAGATGCAATTCAGCTTGGTATAGCAAGATCTCTTGTTTCCTATAATGAAAAGTTTAAAGAAATATTAAAAAAATACGAACTTCTGACAAGAGACCCGAGAATGACTGAAAGAAAGAAACCGGGACAACGCGGTGCAAGAGCAAGATTTCAGTTCTCTAAGAGATAATCAGGAGTATTTGATGAAAGAAATTAAGATAGAAGATCTAAAAGAAGCAAAGATATATTTCGGTCACAGAACATTCAGATGGAATCCGAAAACAAAGCCGTACATATTTAAAAAACAATTCGGGATCTATTTTATAGACCTTGAAAAAACCAAAACTTATCTTGAAGAAGCAATGAAAATAGCTCATAAATTGGGAAGAGAAGGAAAAAAAATCCTCTGGGTCGGCACAAAAAAACAGGCGGCACCAATCGTAAGAGAATGGGCTGAAAAAACCGATTGTAAATACATAAACAGAAGATGGCTTGCCGGTATATTGACAAATTTCAAGACAATCTCCTCAAGATTGGATGAGATGGATAAATTGGAAAAAATAGTAAATAGCAATACATTGAAGGAAAGCGTACACACAAAAAAAGAAAGACTTATTATGTCAAGAAAGCTTGAAAAACTCAAAAAAAATCTTTTAGGATTAAAGGGAATGAAGAGCGTTCCCGATGTGGTATTTGTTATTGATATTGGAAAAGAATCACTTGCAGTAAGTGAGGCAAAAAAACTTCATATTCCAATTATGGCAATTGTTGATACGAATGTTAATCCTACACCAATAGATTATAAAATACCCGGAAACGATGATTCAATAAAATCGGTAGGATATATTGTTTCTGCTGTCGGTGAAGCTTATATTGAAGGATTGGAGAGTTTCAAAAAGAAAACAGAAGACGGTAATGCGGCGGAAGGCATTGAAGAAAGTTCTGCTGCTCAAACAGAACTTTCTGCTGAAAATGCAGAAAAAGCTGTTCCAATAAAGGAGAGCGATACCATTATAGAAGAGAGTAAGGAAGAAAAGTGAAAATGGCAGATAATAAAATAGTAAAACTAAAAGAATTAAGAAAGCTTTCCGGTGCAGGAATTCTGAACTGTAAAAAAGCATTGGATGAAGCAAAGGGCAATGTTGAGGAAGCGGTAAAGTATTTAAGAAAAAAAGGAATGGCATCAGCCGGAAAAAAAGCCGACAGAGAAACGAGTGAAGGCGTAGTTGCAAGTTATATTCATTATACCGGTAAGTTAGGAGTTTTAGTGGAGTTACTTTGTGAAACTGATTTTGTCGCTCGAACGGCTGAATTTAAGGCATTCGCACAGGAAATTGCTATTCATATTGCCGCATCGGAACCGCAATATGTAAAAAGGGAAGATATTCCTACGGATATCTTAAATAATGAAAAAGAGGTGTATGCTGCTCAGATAAAAAATAAACCCAAAAATATCATAGATAAGATCGTAGATGGTAAACTTGAAAAATACTATAAAGGATGTTGTTTAATGGAACAGATCTATTATCGTGAAGACAAAAAAAATATCGCCGATTTTGTAAAGGAAAATATTGCTAAATTTGGTGAAAATATTCGTATATCAAGATTTACAACTTATGAAATAAAATAGGGTGTCTATGGTTAAAAACGGAGTAATCCTAAAAATCAGCGGTGAGGCACTTGGTAATAAAGAAAATACATATTCGGAAAAGCAGCTTAATTATATTTTAGAAGAGGTAAGATCACTTGTTTCAGCAGGGCTTAAGCCTTTGATTGTTTTGGGTGGTGGAAATATTTATCGCGGAAGGACTGAATTTTTTCAAAGAGTAACGGGTGATTATATAGGCATGCTTGCTACCATTATGAATGCCCTTGCACTTTCTAATTTTTTCAATAAGAATAATGTCAAAAGTCAGGCATATTCCTCTATTGAAATGGAGCGAGTATTACCATTATTTCGGCGAGAATCTGTAATAAAAGATCTTGAAAATAATATTATTCCAATCTTTGGCGGTGGTACGGCAAACCCTTATTTCTCAACAGATTCTCTTGCAACTTTGAGAGCTGCCGAACTCGGCATTAAATTGATATTAAAAGGCAGCACCATAGATGGTATTTATGATAAAGATCCAAAAAAGTTTAAAGATGCAAAAAAAATTGATGCACTACTTTTTTCCGATGCACTAAAAATGGATCTCGGTGTTATTTTTGACCAGGCGGCGTTTTACCTTGCACAACAAAATAAAACAGAGGTCGTCATCTATGATTTTTTCACAAAAGGTAACTCAATAAAAGCATATAATAAAAAAACCGGAACTTATGTCCGATGGGAGGAAAACAATGTTAAATGAAATTTATGATGATACAAAGACAAGTATGAATAAGGTGATAAATGCATTAAAAATCGACCTAAGCAAGGTAAGAACAGGAAGGGCAAATCCAACTTTGCTTGATAAGATAAAGGTCTCTTACTATGGACAGTTAACGCCTCTCAGACAGATTGCAGGAATTCAGGTTCCGGAACCAAGAATGATCATAATTCAGCCCTGGGATAAAAGTATAAATAATAGCATTGAAAAAGCAATTTTTGATGCAAATATCGGTGTTACACCACAAAACGATGGTGTTGTTATCCGTCTTTCCTTTCCGAAACTTTCTGAGGAAACAAGAAAAGAAAGTCTCAAAAATGCAAAAAGCATTGGGGAAAATTTCAAGGTTGGTATTAGAAATATTCGGCATGAAGAAATAGATCTAATAAAACAAATGGAAAAAGATAAGGATCTTACGGAAGATGAAAGAAAAAAAGGGATAGAACATATTGATAAATTTACGACTGAATACATAAAAAAAATCGAAGATATACTCAAAGAAAAAGAAAAGGAAATAATGGAGATATGAAAGATATCCCTAATCATGTTGCGATCATTATGGATGGTAATGGTCGTTGGGCAAAAAAAAATGGACTAACAAGACTCGAAGGGCATAAAGCAGGGGCAAGGTCGGCAAAAAATATCGTAACGGCATCCAGAGAAAAGGGAGTAAAATATCTAACTTTATATGCGTTTTCTTATGAGAATTGGAAGCGACCTAAGACAGAGATCATTGGACTTTTTCATCTACTTGAAACCTATTGTAAAAAGGAGCTTTCCGAGATGATGGAAAAAGGAATTGAATTTAATCTCATCGGTGAATGGGGCAAGATACCGCCAAAAACAAAAAAAATATTAAAGGAAACGATCAGAAAAACGGAAAATAATAATAAGATGCGGCTAATACTTGCAATAAATTATTCTTCAAGAAGAGAGATACTTAATACGGTAAATATACTTATCAAAAGCGGGGTAAAACGTGTAACGGAAAAAGGTTTTATCAGAAGATTGTTTACTTATGATATGCCTGATCCGGACTTGATCATAAGGACAAGTGGTGAACTACGATTAAGTAACTTTCTGCTCTGGCAGGCAGCTTATGCGGAATTCGCTTTTACGGAAACACTCTGGCCCGACTTTACAGGAGATGAATATTTGGAAATTTTACAGAATTTCGCCGAACGGAACAGACGATATGGCGGGATTTGACAGCCTTAAAGTTCGAACTTTAATTGCATTTATTTATGTTCCCATATTACTTCTTTTCTTTTTCTTTGGAAAAATATATATGCATATTTTTTTTACCGCAATCGGACTTATCTGTCTTTATGAGGTTTTAAAAAATCTTAAATTATTTAAATTCATAATTTTTTTTTCGTTTTACTTTGTTATTCTGCAATTCATAGAAAATCAAACTCTCTTTTTGGAACTATTGATTCTTTTTGTTCTTCTTGCACCTTTGATCATTTATTATTTTATGGACCTAAGTCCCAGAGTTTTGGCAAGGATCGGAATATTTTTAATGCTTTATATTCTTATTTCTATCGGTTGTTATTATACTTATCTTTTTAGAAATTCTTATGGATTCAAACCGGCACTTTTTGTATTATTATCTATATGGATCTATGATAATTTTGCTTATTTTATTGGTGTGAAGTTCGGAAAGAACCATATTTTCTCAGTTATTTCTCCGAAAAAAAGCCTTGAAGGTGTAATTGGCGGTTTGCTTTGTAATTTTGTTCTTGGAGGAGTAGTAGGGATAATATTTTTTCACAATATTCTTAATTTTGCAATCTTTTCAGTGTTAATAGGTATCCTTGCACAGATAGGTGATCTCTATGAGTCGCTTTTTAAAAGATATTTGGGAATTAAGGATTTTTCAAATATTCTTCCGGGACATGGCGGGATACTTGATAGATTTGATTCCATCCTTTTTTCCTTCCCGATAATTTATTTCTTTACGAGATTATGATCAGATGAAAAAAATAGTAATAGGCGGTTCAACAGGAACGATCGGTACAAAGACACTATCAATAATTGAAGAGAACAATGATTTTAAGGTTATTGGTCTGATCGCTAACTTAAAAAGAGAACCGTTTCAAAAGCAAATTGAAAAATTTAAGCCGAAATATATTGTCTTTTCCGAAAAACTCTTACAACTTCCAAAGGGAACTATTCAATTAAATGAAGATGAAGCCGAAAAAATGTTTGAAAAATGTGACCTTTTTGTGAATGGGATATCGGGATTAGCCGGATTAAAATATACCATTGCAGCATTAAAAGAGAAAACAAAAATAGCTTTGGCAAATAAAGAATCAATAGTTATCGGTGCAAAGATACTAAAAAAAATCAGGAAAAATTTTCTTGACTACATCATTCCTGTTGACAGTGAGCATTCCGCTATTTTTCAGTTATTAAGAGAAGTTGATAAAAACGATATTGAAAAGATCTATCTTACAGCATCCGGCGGAAAAATAAAAAATAGGGAAATCACAAAAAATCTTGGTCCGCGGGAAATATTGGATCACCCCAATTGGCAAATGGGAGCAATAATTACAGTTGATTCCTCCACAATGGTCAATAAAGCGTATGAGGTTATAGAAGCGCACCATCTTTTTGATATTCCGTACAAAAAAATAGATATACTTTTTCACCCTGAAGCGGTTGTTCACGGACTTGTAAAATTAAAAGATAAAAATATATTGCTCCAACTTGCACCGACAGATATGTTATTTCCAATAAGATACGCCCTATACTACCCCAAAAGGAAACCCTACAATCGAAAGAATGATATGTCGTATTTTTCAAATCTGACATTTGAACCTGTAAATTTCAATCTCTATCCGAATTTTCATCTCTTTATTGGCGCATTAAAGAAAAGTAATAAAAAAAGTGCTGCGCTCATATATGGAAATCAAAAAGCAGTAGAACTTTTTTTGCATAAAAAAATAAAATTTAATGAAATATATAACTTGAATAAATATGTTGTTGAACATTATTTTGATACCGGCTTGCTAAAATTAGATGAGCTTGAAAATATCTATCGAACAATAGATACGATTATTAAAAATTACCTCGGAGGAATTGTATGATCACTGTTATCGCAATTGTTGTTGGAATCGGCATAATGATCCTTATCCATGAATTTGGCCATTTTGTTGTTGCAAAAATGCTTGGTATATTTGTAGAAGAATTTTCCATAGGATTTGGTCCTGCTATCTTTAAGATACAAGGAAAAGAAACATTATATAAGATCTGTCCAATCCCGCTTGGCGGTTATATAAAGATGAAAGGAGAGGATCCCGATAGTGAACTTACAGGTTCAAGGGACGAATTTTTGTCGAGAAAAACTTATGAAAAGATACTTGTTGCAATAGCCGGTCCCGCTTTTAATGTTATCCTTGCCATCATCATTCTTCCATTTGCTTTTTCCGTTTTTGGACAAAAGGTTCTCGTCCTACCGAATTATGTACAGATCGTTAAGATAGCAAAAAATTCTCCAGCCGAAGAAATGGGATTAAAAAGAGGTGATATAATTGAAAAAGTAGATGGTGAGAAGATAAATTCACTTGATAAAGCAATGATGATGATCGCCGGCTCCAATGGAAACACATTGGCATTATCCATAAAAAGAAATACCGAGAATTTTATTATTAAAGTAAAACCGGAAAAAAAGACGGAGTATGATATTGATCACTATGTTCTTGGTGTAACATTTAAAATAGATCCGATAATAGGCAGGCTTCCGAAAAAATCTCAAGCGTATCTGTCCGGATTGAGAGAAAATGATAAGATTCTTGCTGTAAACGGGGTAGAGATCATCTCTTACGATGAGATATTTCCTGAACAAAATGATGGAAAAGTAATTGAATTAAAAGTAAAACGAGGGGAAAAAATATTTAATGTAGATCTAAATTCAATAAAAGAAAGTAACATTACAAAGAAGGGAAAGATAAGGAAAGAATTTACTTATGACATTCTTCCAAAATATAATGTAAAAAGGCTTTC
Source organism: bacterium (assembly GCA_030622125.1). Classification (GTDB taxonomy): domain Bacteria; phylum AUK180; class AUK180; order AUK180; family AUK180; genus JAUXGM01. The sequence goes on from JAUXGM010000065.1 coordinate 10,204, forward strand.
TTTTGTTAATGGAATGGGTGAAACATTTAGAGATATCGGAAGGGATTTTTTCCTGATATACTTTTCATTAAAACTCATTGCAAAGCATCCGAAGCAAGCAAAAAATTTAGGTGGACCGCTTGCAATAGGATATATTATAGCAAAGAGTTTAAAGGAAGGATTCAGCTCTTATATAAGGTGGATTGCAATGATCAGTGTGAATCTTGCCGTTGTAAATCTACTTCCGTTGATCGTTACCGATGGCGGACTTATCTTGATCTTTCTTTTTGAAGAGATTACAAGAAGAAAAATGAAGAAAAAGGAAAGAGAGGTATTTGCAACAATCGGTTGGGGACTTTTATTCCTTATCTTTGCCTTTGTTATGTTCAATGATATATCAAGGTATTTTTAATGGAAGTATCTTCTGTTAAAGTAGGCAAATATATTCTCGGAAAAAATGAACCGATTCGGGTTCAATCAATGACAAATACTAAAACAGAAGATGCAAGGACTACAATAGAACAAATAAAAAGATTGAAAGATGTCGGCTGTGAAATAGTTAGAATATCTATTCCGACAATAAAAGCTGCAGAAAATATACCTATTTTTAAAAAGGAATTTCCCGATCTTCCGCTTGTAGCCGATATCCATTTTGATTACAAGCTTGCATTAAAATCCATTGACTGCGGCATTGATAAATTAAGATTAAATCCGGGGAATATCCGGAACAAGGATCAGATCAAAGAGATCGTCTTAAAAGCAAAAAAAAGAAATATTCCAATAAGGATCGGGATAAACGGAGGTTCTCTTCCAAAAGACCTCATTGAAAAGTATCATAAAATAACATCAGCAGCAATGGTAGAGGCAGCTGAAAGAGAGATAAAATATCTTGAAGAACTTGATTTTAGAGAGATCGTTGTTTCATTAAAGAGTTCGGATGTCCGAACAACAATTGAAGCGAATAAAATGTTTAGAGAAAAATTTTCTTACCCGCTTCATCTTGGGATAACCGAATCGGGCACTATAAATTCGGGAAGTATAAATTCCGCAGTTGGAATTGGAATATTAGTCTATATGGGTATAGGTGAAACAATCAGAGTATCCCTTTCCGGTGATCCTGTAAAGGAAGTTACGGTAGGCTATCGGATATTGAAAGCGTTGGGAAAACGAAAATATGGGATAACGATCCATTCCTGTCCTACCTGTTCAAGAACCAATATTCCGGTTGCAAAGATTGCCGAAGAATTAGAAGAACTTTTAAAGGGAAATAAAAAAGATATAACTATCTGTGTTATGGGTTGCGTTGTAAACGGTCCCGGTGAGGCACTGCAATCCGATATTGGTATTGTCGGTACGGAATCGGGATACATTATTTATAAAAAAGGCACGATCATAAAAAAATTTGGAAAAGAGAAATCAGTAGAAAATATAATTGCTTATGTAAAAGCGATAGTGGTAGACCTGTGTCCGGGACACATAAAAAAGGTTTAAAGGTTCAAAAGTTCAAAGGTTCAAAGGTTCAAGATTCCAAACCCCAAACTTCAAACTCCAAATTTCAAATTTCAAATCTTAAATGAAGAATCCGGGACACATCTCAACTTTCTTGGGACGCACCTGAACATCCGAGGTACGTCCCGCTTGTTTTCTGAGTTTGTATTTGTCTTTTTTTCATTGTCAATTGTCCATTGTCCATTGTCA
>JAUXGM010000121.1 GCA_030622125.1 bacterium
CCGCTTGTTTTCGGAGTTTGTATTTGTTTTTTTTTCATTGTCAATTATCAATTGTCCATTGTCAATTGTTTTCGGTAATGTCCCTCTTTTTATGGGGGACGGAATTTAATATTGTTTTCCTTATTCCCTTATTGCCTTATTGCCTTCTTCTTGACCTTGAAATAAAAAGATTAAAATGGTAAAATACATTATAGGTAAATTATGAAACTATATTACGGAACAAGAAGAAGAACAGAAGATTTTACATTATTTAAGGTAAAAAGTGATGTTAGAATAGGGCACGAGAATGAGATTCTGGTCAACACCACTGATGGTATTTGGCGAACAAAAGTTCTTGGCGGTCCGATTAGATGTGATGACATTCAGGTATTACCTGAATTCAATAGTTATATCGGAAAAGCAGAAAAAAATATCATTGAGCACAATGAAACAATTGAAAGAGAATTCAGGGAAGAACTGATCTCGTATCTAAGCAGTAAAAATATTCAATTAAAAGTAGCGGAAGTTGAGATAAATTTCAATAGGACAAAATTATTGATATATCACGATAAAGAAGTTAAGATTCCCGACATTGAACTTGATCAAAAAGAGATCGAGAAGATATTGAAAATGGATGTGGAATTTGTTCCGGCTATTGAGAAAACGGCATCAATCACTTGTAAATTTACACATGATTTTGAATTCGCTGAAACAAAAAGAATTTACAGTAAAAATGAAAAAATAATTATTAAGAAAGAGGATGGTATCTGGATCGGTAATTTTCTGGGAATTGTTCCGGATGAAAAAAAAGTTTTTTCCAAAATGAATAACATAACGATACTCGGCATTGTGGACGAAAATTTAGAAAATATTTTGAAAAATATTCATAGTGCAGAAAAAAAAGCTCTTTCAATATGTCGAGAATTCGCTCAAAAAGAAAAATTGGAGATGAATCTTTTAAATGCTGAATATAGTTTAGATGAGAGAAAAGTTTTTTTCTACTATACCGCCGAAGGAAGAATAGATTTCAGAACTCTTGTAAGACAACTTGCAGAGGCATTAAAAACAAGAATCGAGATGAAGCAAATTGGGATTCGAGATGAGCTTAGAACCTTTCCTACCATTGGAATATGCGGGCAACAAACCTGTTGTTCTCGATTTATACACAAGTTCGAACCGGTTGTTCTAAAGATGGCAAAGATGCAAAATTTAGACATAAATACGGAAAAGATTACCGGAATATGCAATCGCCTTTTATGTTGCCTAAGGTATGAATGCAATATTTATGAGGAATTTGTTAAAAAAGTAAATACCCTTCCAAAAAAATTTAACTACACTAATGAGAATAATGAAAAAAAGAAGGTTGAGATAGTGGGTTTTAATCCGGTAAAGGAAACCGTTGTTCTAAAAAATGAAAATTATTACAGAGAAAGCATTCCATTCGCAAGGCTTAAAGAAGAAATTAAAAATGAGGATATTATTGATAAAAGGCGTCCGATCGATATTCCTGATAAAGGTTAATTAAGATGGAAAAATATGGAAGAATTTATTAATTGGGCATTTTTCGGAAGAGCAAACTTAATAAAAGATATCATAAAAAATAAAATTTCAGATCAAAATGAGCTGTTTTTACAATTTACCCGACACTCCCCTACTATGATAACACAGGGACAAGCAGGGCTAAACGGTTCTATAAAAGGAATCGGTTTCTTACCGAAAAAAGAATCAATTGAAGATATCTATGAAATTCTTTTTGATAATTTGGATAAATTAACGAACAATAAAAAACTGAAATTACTCTTTAATGAACTCTATTCAAAACCGGAAAGAATAGATTTTACCAAGCTTACAACCATAGAACTTGCGAAGAAACACACATATAAAAATATTATGTCGGGTAATCGGATGGCAACCCTTTTATTTTTTCAACCACCTGTTATTAGCTACGAAGTTAGATCTACCGTTGATATTTTTACGGAAGGTATTGTCTTCAAATTTGTAAACTTGATCCATGATTTTTATCATGGTTATAATGAAAGAACGAGAAATCCTGTTTATATAATGACGATCAACGAAATATTTAACAATAGTGCAAGCAAAAATGGATACGGCAAAAAAATATACTAAAATACTTTTTATTCTCCTTTTATTAATCCTTGAACCGTTGTTCGGTGAAGAAAAAGAAGCACAATTTTACAAAAAATTAGATGCAAACAGGGTTAAATGTCTTCTCTGTCCAAAAGAATGTATCTTAAAAGATGGACAAAGAGGTGATTGCGGTGTGAGAGTGAATAAGGATGGGATACTATACACATTGAGTTACGGAAGAATTGCCGCGAGCCATATCGATCCTATTGAAAAAAAACCACAGTACCATTTTTACCCGAATGAAGAGATCCTTTCCATTGCAACAGCAGGCTGTAATCTACACTGTAAATTTTGTCAGAATTGGACACTTTCGCAGTCAAAACCCGAAGAACTTAGCTACTCTTCGATATCACCGGAAGAACTTATTTCCTCCGCTCTTAAAAAAAAGATTTCAATGATCGCCTACACCTATTCGGAACCGGTTATTTTTTATGAATATATGTATGAATGTGCAAAGCTTGCCGGCAAGAACGGTATAAAAAATGTTATGGTAACCGCCGGATATATAAATGAAGAACCGCTCAAAAAATTGATTCCATATCTTGATGCGGTAACTCTTGATATAAAAAGTATGGATAATGAGTATTATAGAAAGGAGATCGGCGGCACACTCAATCCTGTTTTGAAAAATGCAAAACTCATATATGAAAACAATGTATGGCTGGAACTTGTTTATCTTGTTATACCGGGGATAAATGATGATGATGGAAATATTGATCTTTTTCTAAACTGGATCAAGAAAAATTTGAGTGTTGATGTTCCGATCCATTTTCTAAGGTTCTTCCCAAATTATAAGATGTATGATCTACCGCCGACACCTGCTTCCGAATTATCAAGAATAGCAAAGAAGGCAGCGGATATGGGATTTCATTTTATTTATATAGGGAACCTAAGAACAGATAAGTACGAGGATACCTATTGCCCTAAATGTGAAAAAAAATTGATCGATAGATCAGGATATATTATAAAATACAATAAGATCAAAAATGGGAAATGTCCGTATTGTGGAAAAAAGATCGCAGGTAGATTTAAATAATCCCTTCTTTCTTGGATTTTTTGCCTCAATAATCCAGATAATATTACTGCGTTCTCTTTTAACTTACTTTGATCCCAACGAACTTCTCATCTCTCTTTTTTTCGCTTTTTGGTTTCTTGGTTTTTTGTTGCTTTTTAATCTTGGTAGTCACAAATCATTTAAAAAAGGGAATTTTTATATAGAGCTCTTTTTCTTTTTTCTACTCGTAATTAAATTTTTACAGCTGATTAAAGTAGGATCGTTAGTTTTTTTCTTTCTTCTTATAGCAATAGAAGGCGGGATATCGGGTATATTTTATTATTCCCTTACAAAAGGGAAATCATCAATTTTAAACTCTGTTTACAGAAAAGATGCACTTGGTGATATGACAGGAGCTTTATTTATCTATTTTTTATTTCTTCTCCGACTTTCAGATATAATTATCTATCTCATTCTTTTTTTTGTATTTGTTATTCTGAAAAGAAAAATTCTTCCAACATTGATCCTTATTTTAATTTTTATTACAATTTTTTTTGTTGACAATAGTTATTTAACATCAATTTTTGACGGTTATGGTTACAATGTAAAAGAAGGCAAAACGGGGAGATTTGTCTTATTTCAAAGAGATAATACAAAGATATTAACAAAAAATGGAAAGTCGCTTTGGGTAAATGAGAATTATGAAGATAGTGAAAGAGAACTCTTTCTACCTGTTGCTTTAAAAAAAGAAAAAACAGAGAGCTATTTATACAACGGGGAATTAACTCCGTATCAAAGAAAAATACTTAAAGAAAACTCTATTAAATTTAATGAGGTAGGAGAAGATTTTTACTTTAAAGATACCGATCAAATAAATAAGAATATTATACCGTTATTAAAAAAAGGAAAAGAAAAATATGATGTAATAAATATCGGACATATCAATCCGACATTGCTGAGCAATATTGCACTTTTGACATATAACAACGTAACACTTTATAAAAATGGATTAAAAAATGATGGAATTGTTATTTTTTCGATCTATGGTGAAGAAAATTATCAAGCAAGTGACCTTAAAAATATCCTAAATTCCATTGTGAAAACATTTCATCAAGAATTTTCCGATTTTTTTATCATTCCGGGATTAAATTATATTTTCATTTTCTCAAACAATAGTATTCAGAAAAACCTAATGCAGGTAAGCAATAATTTAAAAAGATATAAAACGAATTATATCGATGAATATGAAGCATTTACACTTAAACGAGGAATAGAATTTACAAACAATTTTGGCTATAAAAACGGAGCAATTATTGAAAAAGGACATACTGCATTGCTCAATACAAGTCTAAAATTTTATAAGGGGTTTAGGGCAAATTGGATCTTTTATATTTTTTTTGGACTTTTAATTGCCTTTATTCTTTTATTTTATCATTTTTCTAAGGGGCAAACCGTTGCGAACAGTGGAACGGAGAATATGATAATAGAATTGACTTTAATATTTCTTTACCAGATAAATTTCGGCACTCTGTATATTGACAGTGCACTTTTTATCTTTGCTGCAATGTCCGGTCTTTTTCTCGGGAATTATATTGAAGAAAAAAAGAGGGTTTCATTAAATCTTCTCAATATCGGAAAGATCACTTTTTTGATCTTAATTCTTTTAATATATATTTATGATGTAAAGATCAAGGTGATCTATTTTTCTATGTTATTTTTATTTTCACTGGTTTCCGGAAGCGAGTTTTTTTCGTCTTCCACATTAAAAAAGGAGATCCGATATACGATATTCGGAGATTATGCGGGTTCATTTTTTGCGGCATTATTGACCGGTGTCTTTCTCATTCCAATACTCGGCGTCGTTTATAGTTTATTGGTATTAGTTCTTTTACGGTTACTTATTCTTTGTTTTCGGGGACACTTCAAAAGGAAGTTGATAAGAAAATAAGGGAATAAGTAGAACAATATAAAACTCCAAAAAACCATAAAAGAGGGACATTACCTCAACTTTCTGATTTTTAAAGTTGAGGTGTGTCCCGGACTCTTCCTTAGATAACGATAAACCACCCGAAAACAATATAGCCAAAGGAAATAGAATCAAAGGTTCAAAAGAAAATGCACCGAAAACAGGCGGGACATACGTTGCTTGCATCGTGTGTCCCAAGACTGTGTCCCGGACTCATTAAAATTTGTGCCTTATAAAGTTGATTCCTGTGGGTTCACCTTTTATTCCATTATCAAATTTTTCAAAATCATTTAAAGAATTATAGGTTCGAGTAATCGATTTTTCCGGATCGGCATTGTAATTATTTTTAACCATATTAATATCTGTGGTTGAAGCAGCATTTTTCTGCCATTCTTCAGGATCTTCACCAAAATAATTCTCATCAATACCGGTACTCCATTGATCATAATCTTCATTACTAATCCTTATCTCCTGATTGGTAACATCAAAAAAAACTTTCGCAGTTGTTTCATATTCTTCTATCAAACTATCAATAATCAAAGTTCCGGTATTATTATGAACAGGGTCATAAGCAGCGATCTTTATGCTAAAAGGTCCTGTTTCAAATAAATTTTCATCTGTGACAACTTGACTATCCCAATAGGGAGGTCCTTTTATTTTGACGGTGTAACCTTTATTGGTGGTTATTTCATTAGAAATACTTCCGTTTATTGTTCCCAAAGAACCGCTTGTCTCCAAAATCTTATAGATAACTTTTCCGGATTGATCATCGTTTTCAAGATCAGAGGTATTATAATGAAAAGAAAGAATTTTACCTAAATAATTTAAACTTATATATTGTAGGGACAGCTCTATTTCACTATTATTTCCATCGGGAATGTCCGGTAAAGTAGTTTTTTTACATCCCACAAAAATAATAATTACTAAAATGTAAATAATAATTGATATAACTAATGTTTTTCTGCTTTTCACTTCTTTCCTTATTAACTTATTTTCTTATTCTCTTATTACCCATTCTTCATTGTTCATTATTCATTCTTCATTTGTATTCCAACTCTCAACTCTCAATTCTCAACTCTCAACTATTTACTGCCTCCAACCTCTAACCTCTATCCTCTATTTTGTCGGTTTATCTCCCCAAACAAATGTGGCATACGCATCGGCAGTGATATCATTTCCAGAATAGTCATGACAGATAAAATGAAAGTGATAGATAAATCCTCCGCCGCCGGTAAAATCACAGTAGGCTTGTAAAGCAGGCCACCCAACGACAAAATCGCTCCATGTCACTGTTACGGTACTATTTGTTGGTATGAAATAAGTATCCCTATTGGTGGTATCTGGTGGTCCGACTACCGGATTTCCATCATCATCTTCCGGAGTGATCGTATATTTATCGATAAATATTCCTTTCGGGGCATCGGATACCTGGTCACCGTCATAGTCACATTTTAATGTTACAGAAGCTACAACAGGTATTGTCGATGCATTAACAAAATACATATCAATATGTGCATTTGTAGCGTAAAGATCAAGAGACGAACTATCGTCTTCATTTTTACATCCGCCAAGCAGCAATCCGATAACTCCAATAAGTGCAATGAAAATAACAAAGTAGAATTTGTTAATTCTTTTCATACATAAGCCTCCTATTTTTTATATTTTTTATAGA
>JAUXGM010000165.1 GCA_030622125.1 bacterium
CACGGATTTAACGGATTATACGGATTCCAAAGTCTTTTAAATTTTCAGTTTACGTGATTTTACTACATCACTTTTCATTAAATCTTTTTTTTAAGTAGAAAATTAATTTTCTAATAATTAAAAAGATTTCGAATAATGAAATTTCATTTCATAACTGAAAATTTAAAGATGAATTTTAAAAATTTTTCTGATTTTAATAATTTTAATCTGTCAAATCTGTCTAATCTGTGGTTAATATTCTTACTTTTATGGGTGAAAAGAAATTTCTATTGTTCTAAATCCTGTCTTATTAGGGGTTTAGAATTTCGCAAATGCCTCAAGATGCAAAGGTTAAAAAATTTAATAATTGATTGCCATAATACAATGGTCAACCGTTTTAAAATCTCTTTTCATATACTCTTCAATATTTTCCTCAAGATAGTAATAATCCCCACGATATATCCTTTCAAGAGCATTTTCAAGTTCTTCCTTTTCTTTTTTCTCAATATCTAATTTGGGGAGTACCTCGGAAAGCGGATACCCGAGAAATTTGTTTTTTAAGTAAATTTCAAGAAATTCACGAAAACTCTTATTAAGATTTTCATAGTATTTTTTATAGTTGATGCTAAAATTCTTTAACCGATATTTAGAGATGATCTTTTTCCATTCCTTGTTATAATCAATCTTTTCCTTTTTATTTCCTCTCAATTTCTTAATAATGAAAAATAAAATAATTCCGAGTATAACCGCTATTAAGGCAATAGTAATAAGAAAATAGGACGGTTCAATATTTGCTATATCTCGGAGCTGATCATCCATTTATTAGTGCCCTCTTATAGAAAAATTCCTTTATTAAATGTAGCGGATCATCACCGGTGACTGCTTTTATAAAGGAATAATTCTTGATGTTAAAGTTCTTTTTCAGGTTCTCGATAAATATTTTTTCATTCTCTTTTGCCTCTTTAAGTGAGCCTAACTTGCCGTTGAAATTAACCCCATTCACCGTTTTTTCTATTTCATTTGGCAGATCATCAAGATGAGATAGGTGTATTCCGATTATATCTCCTTTTTTCTGTAATGTTTTGAAAGTTGAACTTGAAAAATTCCAATTCTTAAAATCAGATATGATAAAAAGGATGAAATGTCCGTTAAAAATATTTCCAAAATATTGAAAGATGGATTTCCAATTCGGCAGTTTATCAATTCTTTTTGAAAGGAGTAATCTTTCAACAAATGCCATTGTCATAGTCGGATTATTGGTTGGTGGAATAATATCCGTTATCTCTTCATTAAAAAGTAAAAGTCCGATCTTGTCTTTGTTTAGAAGTGCGGTATTTGCAATATAAGCGGTGAATTCACAGGCGGACTCCAATTTAGACTGAGTAAATCCCTGTTCCATTGTTTTGGTAGTATCTACAAGAAAGAATATTCTCCTCTCCCTTTCATCTTCGTACCTTTTCGAATATACCCTGCCTGTTGCCGAGTATTTTTTCCAGTCAATATATTTTATCGGATCACCTGAATTGTATTCGGAAAGCTCCTTAAAATCATAGCCCTGTCCTTTAAATAATGATCTGTAATTTCCGGAAAGATAGGTTCTACTTTTTATTTGAGATATTACCTCAAGTTTTTGTATCTTTTTTTGTATCTTTTTTTTGATCCTGTTTATCATGGAACGATCAAATTCTCAAGAAGCATTTTAACAATACCGTCTGCTGTCAACCCATCGGCAAGTGCATTGAAAGATAATATTAAACGATGTCTCAAAACATCAAAGGCAACACTTTGAATATCCTCCGGGATCACGAAACTCCTTTTTTCCAGGAAAGCATTTGCCTTTGCAGCTCTTAGTATATAAAGGGTTGCGCGTGGCGAAGCTCCCAATTTTATATAGTCAAAAAAATCCTTATTTGAATCTGTTTTTTCTCTTGTTGCCGTGATCATATCAAGTATGTATTCTTTTAGTTTCGGATCAATAAATATTTTCTTTGTAATCTCTTTTATTTTTTGGAATTTCTTATAGGTCATTACTTTTTCAATATTGATAAAATTCAGGTTCTCATACCGATTGATGATCTCTTTTTCTTCTTTCCTTTCCGGATATGGAACGAATGTTTTGAACATAAACCTATCAAGTTCGGCTTCCGGCAACGGATAGGTCCCTTCCTGCTCAATAGGATTTTGTGTTGCTATCACCATAAACGGTTCCGGTAATTTATAACTTTTTTCACCTATCGTTACCTGTCTTTCCTGCATTGCTTCAAGCAATGCGGATTGAACCTTTGCGGGTGCCCTATTGATCTCATCGCCAAGTAGAATGTTTGTAAATACCGGACCTTCCTTATGAATAAATTCCTGCCTTTGAGGGTTGAATATCACCGTTCCGATAATATCGCCCGGAATGAGATCGGGGGTGAATTGAACCCGTTTGAAATTTACATTGAGAAGCTCTGAAAAAGTAGAAGCCATTAATGTCTTCGCAACTCCCGGTACCCCTTCAAGCAGTATGTGTCCATCATTTAAAAGTGTATTTAAAAGCCTTTTGAATACAAAAGTTTGTCCAACGACCGGCTTTGAGAATTCTTCCTTCAAATCATCGATTATTGGGAAATATTCATTGATCTCTCTTTCTAAAATCTTTAATTCTTCCTGCATTTCATAACTCCTTTGTTATTTTTTGCATGATCTTTCTTGTTTTATCTCGATATTCTTCCGGAACCGCAATATAGAAAACAGCGGGTAGGGTCATTGCATTTTCAATGAAAAGAGTAAAAAAGGGTTCCACTTTTCCAAAAGTCGTTTTATTACCATTTTTTATAATACCGATATCCCTCGCTTCTTTTAATCGCGGTTCGGTAAGTTCAATATTTTTGATGGATGTCAGGTTTACAATGATATGGTCGGGTGTTATCTTGCCGTCTTTCAATTCATTGTAGATGATATCCCGCAATTTATCTTTTCCGATCTCATTTAATTTTTTTAGAAGTATCTTTTCCTCTTTCATATCCTCATATTCACATCCTTTAAATAGGGGATGCTTTGCCGCCGTATTAAGAAAATCGAGCTGCTTTGTTGAATAAACCGGTTTGATCCTATACGCTATCTTTAAAAGTTTTCTATATTTAATTCGTATTCCGAGTTCCCGAACAAACGGATCCTTGGAATTGATAAGATAGGTTCTGAGCTCATCATCCGTATAGGTATAAAAATTTTTAAGTTCTCCGTTATTGTATGCTTTTTTGATCGCAGCTTGTATCATATCGCCAATAACAAGTCCCGTATCCGTTAGATAGAAATTATACATAGATATTCTCGCCATGAGCATATCTTTTATTGCCGGAATTGCTTTTTCGGAGGCAAAGAGATATTCCTTTCCATCCTGCATTTTTTCAACAGAGAAAAATTCCGTTATGGTATCAAGAGAGATCTCACCGTAATTTACGCCCGAGAAACGACTATCGGTTCTCAAGAATGCAAGTTGATCGGCATCTATCGCACCGAATATCAGCTGCTGCATATACGGTTTTTTTGTAAATTTTCGACGTATCAAGGCTGCTATTACATTGGGATCAATGCCGTAACTCTTCAAGATAATAGGTATCTGTCCGAATTTTATGATTTTTTTTTCTTCATCACTTACAGGCAAGTTCCGTTCACCTGTTATCAATTGGCAGGTAAAATCCATGTGATCTTCGTTAAATAACTCACTAAATAAGATCTCCGTTGAATGTGAGTAGGGACCATGTCCAAGATCGTGAAGTAAACCGGCAACCCCAAGGCATTCAACCTCATCTTTCGGCAGATTCAGTTTAGATGATATCGTTAATGCAGTATAGGCAACCTCCATTGCATGCAATAACCGCATATGTTGTGCTCCCGGATAAATAATATAGAGCGGTCCAAGCTGCCTGATCGTTGATAATCTTTGAAGTTCGGGTGTTTTTATAAGTTCCGCCAAAACACCTTTAAAGTGCATAAGCCCAAAAGAGGGGGATCTAACTATTATCTCGTTTTTCATATCTACCTCGTAATATTTTATTATTATATCATTATATTTTATTTTTTCAAGAAAATTTGACATTTTTGAAATAATATAATATATTGTATTGTATGAAAGTCAATAATGTGATATAATTGTATTATATAGAATACGATATGTGTAAAAAGGAGTATTTTAGGAGATACTATGGATGAGTTTAATCTAAATAGTGGAAAAATAATAACAAGGGATTTACAAAAAACAGAAAAGATAGATAATAAAACAATAGAATTTATTCCATTTTATATGTTTGCCTAAAACAGTTCTTATTTCATTAGCCATTTGCGAAATTCTGAAGAGCAAAAATTGCAAAGTTTCAGAAACATATTGGACTTTGCTTGTAAAAAAATCCGGTATCTAAATAATAATAACCACAGAGGCACAGAGAATACCGAGACTAAAGAAAATTAGGAGAAAAAACAATATCTTAACCACAGATTAGACAGATTAAACAGATTAAAAACAATAAATTTTTTTATTAAAA
>JAUXGM010000105.1 GCA_030622125.1 bacterium
GAAAATCAATGGGATACCATTACACGTCCCGTTTATTATTATGTTGGTAACGGACTTCAAAGAATCAGTTCGAATGATCACAATAATGCTTTTGATTGGAAAAATGTTGAAAATAAGGATTTAAATCCGGGGAAGGACAATTCGGAAGATCTTGCAAAAGAACCGATAGAACTTTATCAAAATTACCCCAACCCCGGAAATGCAACCGGAACTACAATAAAATATTTCCTTCCAAAAGATGCGGAAGAGATTGAATTGAAGATATACACGATTTCCGGTGATATCATAAAAACCCTGATAAATAAAGATACCACAGATTATGATAACCTTATAAAAGCAGGTTTTCAAATAATTAAATGGTACGGTGAAAACGATGCTGGAAATGAGGTTCAAACCGGAAATTACTTGATGGCATTAAATGTAGACGGAACGATAAAGGTCAAAAAGATGACCTTTATGAGGTAGGAGAGTTATATGAAAAAGATAGTTGGCGCATTACTCATTTTGGTATTATGCGGATATTTGATCTATGGTGAAGCGGATAGCGGAACGGATAAAGCAGGTTCTGCAATGATGGGTGATTTTCTCAAATTGAACTGGGATCCTGCATCCTATGCTCTTGCCGACGCCTATTCGGGTGTATCCGATAATTTTGCAGGATCGATCTTTATGAATCCTGCCGGTATTGCCCGGCTTTTAAACAGCCAATTTACATTAAGTTCGTTCTATATTCCTTCTACGAATATAAAACTATTTTTTGCCGGTGTTGAACAGAATTTCGGAATAGAGGCATCAATGGCAGTAGGTGGAGCTTACCTTGATTGGGGCGAAGAGGATGAAACCGATGGTACAGGACATGTATTGGATACATTTAGAAATAGAAATACAATGGTATTCGCCAGTTTCGGATCAGTGTTGGGAGGCGGACTTTATCTCGGTTTTACCGCTAAATTTATTGATCAAGTGTTGTATAATACTTATAGAAAAACTGTTCTTGCCGATGTCGGACTTCAATTTATTCCGGAAGTGTTTAAACAGGTAGGTATTGGCGCATCCGTAACAAACATTGGAATTGCAAATAAGATGGCTTATGATGATAAGGCATTAAAAGCGCCTACAACCTTCCATCTTGGCTGGGTTATAAAATTAATTGACACACAAGGTTCAGGGCTTTCCGTTTCATTTGATAATACCTTTCCGGTAGATGGTGCCTATAAATTGAGCTTTGGCGGCGAATTGAATCTTGGAAATACAATAATCCTAAGGGGTGGATATAAAGCACTTGGATGGGATATTCCGGAACTTACTCTGGGGTTCGGACTTGGTTTTTCAAACTCCTTAAAACTTGATGTTGCTTATTCAAAAAAAGGAAATTTAGGAAGTTATGAGCTTGCTTCATTAACGGTAATATTCGGTGGCAAAAAGAAAATGAAAGAAAAAGATTGGACACCCGAGATCAAAAAAGTTGAAGAGAAGGCGAATACAAATACAAAAACAATAGAACAGGTAAGTGAAGAACTTGAAACTCTAAAAGAGCTTCTTGCACAATCTTCATCTGAATTAAGAAAAGCACTTACAGAGCAAAAACAAATGAGTGCAGAAGAACTTGCAAAGAAAGAAGCACAATCGGAAGCAGAAAAAGAGGTACTAAGGCAACAGATGGCGGCAGATCAGAAAAAAGCGGTAGAAGAGGCGGCAAAGAAAGCAGCTGAGGATACAGCAGAAAGATTAAGAAAGGAATACGAGGCAAGGTTCAACAAGATTAAAGAAGAGGTATCAAAAGATAAATATATTGAATTGCGAGAAGATAAAAGAGGGATCGTACTGAATCTTCAAGGCATTAAATTTGCCTCAGGCAAGGCAACAATTCCCCCTTATGCATTTCCAACACTTGATAGAGTTGCAAAAATACTTTCACAGTATCCTGATGCAAAAATAAGGGTCGAAGGACATACCGACAGTCAGGGTTCCGAGGCATACAATCAGAGATTGTCAAATAGCAGAGCTCATTCGGTAATGCTTTATTTTGTTGAAAAGCAGGCTATTGATCCCAACAAGATTGATTCTATCGGTTACGGTGAATCAAAGCCAATTGCCGATAATGGAACTCCGGAAGGTAGAGCGAGAAATAGAAGGGTTGAGATCATAATTATGGGAACTCAAAAAGTTGCTCCAAAAGCAGAAAAATCAAAGGAAACAAAGACATCCAAATTTAGATCAGGGGACAATAAGGTCTGTGTAGGTTCTTATGATAATGAAAAAGGTGCAGACACAGAGGTAAGGAAGCTGCAAGAACTCGGTTATGATACAGCAAGTTATGAAAAGGTTAGACAAACATTAGGAGAAACCTCAAAGATCATTTATAGGGTCAAAATAGGTAGCTTTGATGAAGAATCTGCAAACCGTCTTGTTGATGAATTGAAAGCAAAAGGATTTGATGCCTGGATAAAAAAGTAGTGGAAATACAGAGAGGCTAGAGGCTCGAGGTTAGAGGATAGTGAAGAAAATATAATGCAAAGCCGTAGGGGTCGTTCGTGAACGGCCCATTGTTAAAGAAACCGCCTTTTTTCGTCATTCTGAACGAATGTGAAGAATCTACAAAAGATAGAGGTTAGAGGTTGCTAAAAATAATATTTAGTTTATTAATACTAATATGTGGAGTATTCCCCACAACAGCATCATTGCGTCAAGCAAAGATATACTACAATAGCGGAAAAATATCCCGTGCTTATGATGAGTTGGGACAATTGTATAACAAAAAGAGTGATCTTGAGGTAAAGATCTGGTATGCACGGGTCTTATCCGAACTGGGGATATATACGAAAGCAAATGAGATCCTGCTCTCTATTGATCCGATAAAAAATCAAGAGGTTATCGGACTTCTTTTTTTAAAAAACCTCTATAGATGGCGAATGTTTCCACAAGCAAAATTGTATCTGGAAAAAATTTATCTTGATAATTACAAGTATTTCGAAATTTCAGGAGATATTTATTTTATGTTAAAGGATTATAAAAGAGCAATTGAAAAATATCAAAAAGCTCTCACCTTTCAAAGGGATTATGATCTTATCATATATAAACTTGCAAAAACCTATTTCAAGATAAAGGATCCTGAAAATGCCGAAAAATATATTGAAAAGGGGCTAACCGCAACAAAAAGCAGGCTGATGAAGCTAAATTTGAGGCGATTAAAGGAACTAATGTGAATTTTCATTACAAATGCCTAAGATGTGATTTTTTTGAAAAGGATGGCACAAAAGAATTACTAACCTGCCCAAAATGCGGTTCAAATCTTGATATTACATATAACTATGATGATATTAAATTAAAACAACCCCAAATTTTTAATATGTTCTTACATCCTGAATTGATGCCGATCTCTGTTTCTACTGATATTTTTAGGACAAAGATTGGCGGCACTCCACTTATTGAAAGTAGAGCAAAAAAGTATCTATTTTTTAAGGATGATTCGAGAAATCCCTCTCTTTCATTCAAGGATCGTGCAAGTGCCATTGCAATTTTAAAGTCAATTGAACTTAATAAAAAGGGAATTGTTACCGCTTCAACGGGAAATGCTGCGGCATCACTTGCGACATTATCCGCTTTGACAGGACAAAAATGTGTGATCTTCGTTCCGGAATCGGCGCCAAAGGGAAAACTTATACAGATATTGATACATGGTGCTAAACTTATTAAAGTTAAAGGAAGCTATGACCAGGCATTTGATATTGCGACCGAATTTTCAAAAGTATCGGAATACTATCTCAGGAACACAGGCATAAATCCATTTATGACGGAAGGAAAAAAGACAGCAGCTTATGAGATCGCATACCAATTAAATTATGAAGTGCCCGATAATGTTTTTGTAAGTGTTGGTGACGGGTGTATTATCGGAAGTACATATAAGGGGTTTTATGAGTTAAAAATGGTAGGGAAAATCGACAAAATACCAAGGATATATGGTGTTCAAGCAATGGGAGCAAATCCAATATTTAGGGCATTCAAAGCAAATAAGGAAGATATAGAACAACTCAAAGCAAATACGATTGCAGATAGTATCTCTGTCGGAAATCCACAGGATTATCAAAAAGCATTAAGAGCGGTCAGAAAAAGTGGAGGAGATTTTATTGAAGTTAGTGATAAAGAAATAATGGATGCTCAAAGAGAAATGGCTGTGTCGGAAGGTCTATATGCAGAACCGGCTGCCGCCGCTGCTTTTGCCGGCTATCTTAAAAAGAAGTTAGAAGGAAAAACCGTAATTCTCATAACGGGGAACGGGCTTAAAGATGTTGATGCTACTGAAAAAAGTTTTAATTTTGATTTTATTTCCATTGATCCGAATAATTACGATATAGAGGAGATCAATGAAAAAATATAGATATTTTATCTTTATTATCCTTATTATTTTTGTCGGATGTCATAGTGTTGTCGGTAAAGAAAGTTATGACAATAATAATAGTAATAATTTCGGTTCAAGAATTGTTAAGAAAGCAAAAAAATATCTCGGTACACCTTATCAATATGGTGGAACGGGCAAACCCGGGTTTGATTGTTCGGGTCTTGTGATGACCGTCTTTGCAAATCTTGGCGTAAAATTACCGAGAATGGTAAAAGACCAGATAAAATATGGCAAAGGCATTAAACGAGGATCTGAAAAAGCAGGTGATCTGATCTTTTTTGCAACCAGGAAATTCGGTAAGGTCGGTCATGTCGGTATAGTGATTGGGAATGGGAAGATGATCCACAGTAATTCAACCGGTGGCTCGGTCAGAATAACTAAATATATCGGAAACTCCTATTGGGAATCCCATTTTAAGACGATAAGGAGAATCAAAGGCTAAAAGTCAAGAAAAATTGATTTTAGCTCTTTCTTTTTTTCTTAAAATATGTTATAATAACTAATTATCTTTTGAATTTCAATTGATAATCAGAGGAATTGTTATGACAAATTTAGATCAATTCAAAGCCTTGGGATTCGATGAAAAATCCCTAACGGCTATTGAAAAAAAGGGTTTTGAAGAGCCCACACCCATTCAAAAAGAGGTAATACCCGTACTTTTGAAAAATAGCATAGATGTTATAGGTCAGGCACAAACCGGAACCGGGAAAACAGCGGCATTTGCATTACCTATTATTGAGAAACTTGAAAGTAATGCTGATTATGTACAAGTCGTTATTCTTGCACCGACGCGTGAACTCGCTATTCAGGTATCGGAAGAGATATACTCTCTTAGAGGCGATAGAAAGTTCAAGGTACTTCCCATATATGGAGGGCAGAGTATATCAGGACAGATCAGAAGGCTTAAAAACGGTGTGGACATTGTTGTCGGCACACCGGGTAGAATACTTGATCATCTCCGAAGGAAAACCCTGAAACTTGGCAAAATATCATTTTTTGTTCTGGATGAAGCCGATGAAATGCTTAATATGGGATTTATTGATGATATTGAAACCGTTCTTGATGCTACTAATAAAGAAAAGAGAGTTGCACTTTTTTCAGCCACAATGCCGGCAAGAATAAGACAACTTGCAAAAAAATATATGGGAGAAACAAAGCTCATAAAAGTAGAAAACAAACCTCTTGCTACGGATTTGACCGAACAAATATATTTTGAAGTAGACAGAAGAGACAAATTGGAAGCACTATGTAGGATCATAGATCTTGAAAACGAGTTCTACGGCTTGATCTTCTGTAGGACCAAGGTCGGGGCGGCGGAACTTACCCGCAAACTAATGGACAGAGGATATAATGCCGATAGTTTGCATGGGGATATTCCACAACCCGAGCGTATAAAAATTCTGGATAAATTCAGGGAAAAACGTACTATGATCCTTGTTGCCACCGATGTTGCAGCACGAGGGTTAGATGTATCGGACTTAACACATGTTATAAATTATTCACTTCCGCAAGACACCATCTCCTATGTTCATAGAATAGGAAGAACCGGAAGAGCGGGAAAGAAAGGAACTGCTATAACATTTATCACACCTTCAGAATACAGAAAACTCTCTTTTATAAAAAGAGAAGCAAAAACGGATATTCAAAAAGGCGAGCTACCCGAGATTCAAGAGATAATTGATTTAAAGAAAAGCAATATTATTTCGCGAATTAAAGAAGCCCTGCACTCCGATATTCCTACATTTTATAAAGATATGGCGAAAGAGTTGCTGGAAGAAAAAGGACCGGAAGAAATAATGGCTGCCATTCTTAAAATAACCTATTCCGAAGAACTTGACGAAAACAATTACACTAAAATGAGACCTCCACGAAAAGAGAGAGGCATTGAAGAAGAAGGCAAGACAAGGGTATTTATCTCATTGGGAAGAAAGAAGGGTTACACTCCCAAAAAAATGGTTGATTTTATTAAGGATACAATACGGCTTCAGGACCGTTTTATTGATGATGTTTCCGTTCTGGATGATTTTTCCTTTGTAACACTTCCTTTTAAAGATGCCGAAGAACTCATTTCAATATTTAAAAAGAAATCAAAGGGGAAACCTCCTTTAATTACAAAAGCCAAAAGTACTGCTAAATCAGGTAGATCCAAAATAAGCTTTAGAGAACGAAACAGAAGAAAAAAAAGAAAAAAGTGATACAATAAACATATCTTTCATTTTTATTTCTTAAACATCCTTTGATTTTGTCGTTTTCATTTTTCACTTCTTATTTGCACCGCGAGTGCCGTGTTATTCAGAACCAATTTGAAGCATTACACCAGTAACTATTCATATTTTAGAATTTTCCACTTTTAATTTACCCACACGATATGAGAAAGAACCTCTATTATTGGATGATATAGAAATTTATATCAAAGTTAAAAAAAATATATTTCATTTGATTTTTAAGGGAAAAAGAATTACAATATAATATAAGGTTCTTGGAGGAACTTATGAAGAAAGTATTTTCAATAAAAGCATTTGAGGATGTTCATAGAATTTCATTTAGCTTTGGATTTTAGGAGATTATGATGAGAAGGAATTTAGTTTTTACATTATTTTTGGTGATATCGCTCTTCGTACTTAGTGTTAATTGTTTTGCGGACATAGCTTGGGAAAGGGTTTATGAAGCACTGGTGGATGGTAGTACAATGGCTGGTGCCTATACGGGTGGAATAGGCATGAGTAAACCTGCATTTGTAGATATAGACAATGATGGTGATTATGATATGTTTATTGGTGAACAGGGTGGTAATATCTGGTATTATCGTAATGATGGAACGGCAGGCAGTCCATCTTGGACTTTTGTTACAGCAGATTATGAATCAATAGATGTAGGAGGATATAGTGCACCTACCTTTGCGGATATAGACAATGATGGTGATTACGATATGTTTATCGGTGAATATGATGGTAATATTAATTATTATCGTAACGACGGAACAGCAGACA